>JABLXV010000001.1 GCA_013177895.1 Brevinematales bacterium
ATACTTTATTGTGAACTATAATCATCATTGGATTATAGAACGATTGGGATATCAATCCCCGGTTTGTTACCGTGAGAATCAGGAAAAATTAGGCTTAAAAATTGCTTGATTAATTGGGGCCAATACAGGGTCTTTTGAGAAATAGAGTGACATGTACTTCCCATCCGTCCCTTTCCCGATATACCCGTCGCATACATATCCCGCGACAACAATTTTCTTGCCGTCCGGTTTGGGATTATTTGCATTTACATATTTATTCTTCGAGGTATAAATATTCTCAAGGTATTGCTTGCCGCCGCCCGCTTTATTGACAGGTATATATTCCGTAATATCGCGGTACGTAGTTTCAGGAGGGTTGACGGTGATGACGATTTGGAAGCATCTGTTCGCTATATATAACTTATACGGTTCAGTACTTTTTGGGTCTTTACTGCCCATATAGGCGAGCTCTTTCATCTGGTCGCCGGTTGCGAGATAGGAATAATGATGCCATGTATTCGCGCCATAGTATTTAACATACCCGCCGAAGTACGTTGCATACTTGATTTGATATGCTTTTACCGTGTCCGCGAAAAGGGGGAAGGAAATACACGCCGACAGAATCAGTCCGTACAGGATGGACTTCATTTACCCTCCCGCAAAATGATGATGCTGAAGATGATACGCTATATTGAAAAACCGCCCGATAAACGGGTGTGTTGACGAACTCATAATGTCATTGCGAGCTAATCCGTCAGGATTTGCGAAGCAATCTATTTGTTTATGATGTATATTCTTAAATAGACTGCTTCCTCCCTTTTATGGACTCGCAGTGACAGAAAAGAGTAAAAAACGACTTCGTCATCAAGCCCTAAATCCGGCGCGTCTACGCGGTTTCCGCCTCTCCGGCACTCTCTTTCAATATCGCGAGTATCTTTGCCGCGACATCCGCTCCGCCGGGCGTGCATTTCGAATGAGGCACTTTATCCTCGACTATCGCGTCGGCATACCCCGCGCATCCGGGATACCCGCATGCCCCGCAGTTATAGCCGGGCAACGCGTGCTGGATTTTCTCGATCCGTGGGTCGAGCTGGACATGGAATACCTTCGCGAATATCGCGATCATGATGCCCAGAAAAACGCTGATAATCAGCATGATTAATGTCGAATATAGGATTGTCATTACCGCCCCCTTAGCCCAATTTTACTATGCCGAGGAAACCGAACATCGCAAGCGACATCAGCCCGGCGGTGATAAACGCTATCGGCAGATCCTTGAACGCCTTCGGCACCTCCGCCGTATCGAGCCGTTCGCGTACCCCGGACATCATCACGAGCGCGAGAGTAAAACCGATCCCCGCGGCGAACGCGAACACGAGACTTTGCAGGTAATCGAAGTTCTTCTGGAGCACGAGGAACGCCGAGCCGAGAATCGCGCAGTTCGTGGTGATGAGCGGGAGATAGATACCCAGCGCCTTATAGAGGCCTTTGCTCAGCTTCTTCAGCACAATTTCCACCAGCTGGACGAACGCCGCGATCACGAGGATAAACACGCTGATCTGCAGGAATTTGTCCAATCCGAGGGGCGCGAGGATGTATAAGTTGATCGGGTAGATAATCATAATCGACATCACCAGCACGAATGTCACGGCAAAACCCATCCCTATCGCGGAGTCCATTTTCTTCGATACGCCGAAGAACGGGCATAACCCGAGGAACTGCGAGAGGATGAAGTTATTGACGAAAATAGCGCTGATGACAATAACAAAAAGTTCGTTCATAGTACGCCTCCTACGCCGCTTTATTGGCGGTTTTCGCCGCCGCCGCGGCCTTCTTCAACGCTTTTTCGCGCTCTTCCTTTTTATTCTTACGGTGCTTGATTACAGCGAGCATTATCCCCATCAGGAGAAATCCCCCCGGAGGCATAATCATCACCATCGCGGGAGAGGTCAGCACCTGCGCGACATTGATTACCGACGGGTCGCCGAGTACCGGCGCGCCGAAGTTATAAATATATCCCATCCCGGCGAATTTCAGCGTGATAGTCGCGCTGCCGAATATCTCGCGGATCAGGCCGATCACGAGGAGCGCGAGGGTAAACCCGACTCCCATTCCGAGGCCATCCATCGCCGATTTCCACACGGTGTTCTTATTCGCGAACGCTTCCGCGCGGCCGAGGATGATACAGTTCACCACGATCAGGGGAATATAGATACCGAGAGACCGGTTGATATCCGGCGTAAACGCCTGCATCAGGAGCGCGATCAGGCTCACGAACGACGCGATCACCACGACATAGCTCGGGATACGCACGGCGTCCGGGATAAAGTTCCGCAGGAGCGAGATGATGACATTCGAGCAGACCAGCACGAAGATGACCGATACCCCCATCGCGATACCGTTGATAGTCTGCGTGGTCACCGCGAGGGTCGGGCATAAGCCGAGCACCACCACGAATATGGGGTTCTCCCGGAGGATACCCTTGACAAATTCATACCATCCGCTCGTCGAGGGGATGTTTTGGGTATTTTCAGCGCTCATTATTTACCTCCCTTTACCGCGTTCGTATCGGTTTCAGCGCCCGGTATTTCGACCGGAGCCACTTCCTTGAGCTGTTCGAACGCGAGCGTGAGATTGTTCGCAACCGCCATCGACGTAATCGTCGCGCCGGTGATGACATCCAGTCCGTACTTCGCAAAGTCCGCCTTCGATCCGGGGACCTTGTCCGCCGTCAGGTTCGTGAACTGCGACTGCCACGCCTTCTCGGTGCATTTGTACCCCAGTCCGGGGGTTTCCGACGCGGCGCTCAGGATATAGACGTTATTGATAGCACGGTCGGGCTTGACGCCGACTAGGGTGACTACAGGCCCGCCGTATCCGATTTTTCCTTCCTTGAACACGTATCCCGCGATATTCTTCTGCGCGTCATACCCGATATAATACGGGTTCGCGGTATTGGTGATCTTCTCGAAATCCGACGCCTGCGGGAGCACCGCTTTCAGCGCGTCGTTCTCTTCCTTCTGTATCGTTTCGTTTATCTTACCCTCGAGAAGCTGATAAGTCAGCCCCAGAACCGCCCCGAAAAACACGGCGAGGATGACGAGGGGGTAAATTGTTTTCAGTATATCTTTCATTTCGCGCCTCCCTTCACCAGCACGGCGGCCTTACCCTTGCCGTAAATTTTGGGTTTGAGGTAACGGTCGAATATCGGCACGAAGAAGTTCATAAACACGATGGAGTAGCTGACTCCCTCGGGATACCCGCCCCAGAGCCGGATGATGACTGTCAATGTGCCGAGCAGGAACCCGTAGATCAGCGTACCCTTGATCGACATCGGCGAGGTCACATAGTCGGTCGCCATAAAGAACGCCCCGAGGAACAATCCGCCGGACAGGATATGGTATAACGGGTCGCCCGCGAACCATCCCAACCCCATCGGGAGTCCCCCGAATATCCACACCAGCAACGCCGCGGTACCGATATAGACTACCGGCAGTACGGGGATAAGCACCTTCCGCCACATCAGGTAGATCGCGCCGAGCAGGATAGCGAGCGCGGAGGTTTCCCCGATACACCCGGGCACGTTACCGATAAACAAGTCCCAGTAACTGTAAGCCATCTTAGGCGCGACATGCGACGCGTGGCTGACCGCCTGAACCGCGTTCGTCGCCTGCGACATCGTCTCATACATCGACTTCAGACTCCCCAGCGGGGACGCGCCGGTTATCATATCAACAGTCACCTGATTGGTGAGGATATTCGTCTGCACTGTATTGGAAATCTGCGATATCTGCGAATAGACCTGATTGGTCACATAGGGAACCTTCTCGATAATGACGTCGCTCGCCTGCATGAAGCTCAAGCCCTTGCTCATCATAGTAGGAACCGTGGGCGACCAGACGTTGACCATCGCGCCCGACCATGCGGCGAGAACGAAAACGCGTCCGCCGAGGGCGGGGTTCATAATATTATGCCCGAGGCCGCCGAACGCCCATTTCACGACGGCGATGGCGAACATGCTCCCGAACACGGTGACATACCACGGCGCGGACGGAGGCAGGTTGAACGCGAAGAGGAGTCCCGTGATGACCGCGCTTCCGTCGGCGATAGATATCGGCCGTTTCAGTATCAGATTCATAACCAGTTCGGTGACGACCGCCGTACCGACACTGATGCCGATCACGACCGCGGCGTTATAACCGAAGAAATATATCGCGGCGGCGGTCGCCGGTATCAGCGCGATGACCACATCCCACATAATGCGGTGCAGTGTCAGCGGCGCGTGAATATGCGGCGAAAAAGGCGCGGTTGCGGCCTTTCCTCCTATAGCCTTAGCCATTATGCCCTCCTGAGAAGTCAATACCTATTAAATGTACCTTATCGAAACCTATTAATTATCCCGCCTGCTTCGCGGCGGCGGCTTGCTTGCGTCTCCAGAATCCCTTGCCGAAACGGAACATCGCCACCAGCGGGATTGTCGACGGGCACACGAACGAGCATGACCCGCACTCGATGCAATCCAACAGGCCGCGTTCGACCGCTTCCTCGATCAGACTTTTATCGGTCAATGTTTTCAGATACCACGGTTCCAGCCCGATCGGGCAGACGAACTGGCATCTCCCGCAACGGATGCACGGGTAATCGTTTACCGCGTAGTCCTTCTTCTTCGGGAGCACCACAATACCGCTCGTCCCCTTAGTGACCGGGAATTTCATATCGGTGAGTTCGAGCCCCATCATAGGCCCGCCCGCGATCACCGTCCCATGCTCGGCGGGCATCCCGAACTCGTTGATGAGTTCCTGCACCGGCGAGCCGATGCGTACTTTATAGTTCCCGCGCATTTCGATCTGTTCGCCCGTATAAGTCAACCCGCGCTCGATCAGGGGCTTCTGGAACACCACCGCCTCGTAGATCGCGAAGATAGTCGCAACATTCTGCACCACTATGCCGACATCCGACGGGAGTCCGCCCGACGGTACCTCGCGGCCGGTGAGCGCCTGTATGAGCTGTTTTTCCCCGCCCTGCGGGTAACGCGTCCTGAGCGCGTAGACCTCGATCGACGGATCCCCTTCCGACGCCTTGGAGATCGCCTCGATAGCGTCGGGCTTGTTCTCCTCGATACCGATCATCACGCGCTTCACGCCGAGGATCTTCTTGATAATATTGACGCCTTCGATAATCGCGTCGGGCTTTTCCACCATCGTTCGGTGGTCTATGGTGAGGTACGGTTCGCACTCGGCGCCGTTCACTATGAAGATATCCATCTGTTTTTCTTTCGGGGGGGATAGTTTGACATGGGTGGGGAATGTCGCGCCGCCCATTCCGACAACGCCGGCGGCCTTGACCATTTCAAGCAGTTTCTCCGGGGGCGTCTTGGAATAGTCGAACTTCTTGTCGTACCAGTTCCTGATACTCCCGCCGGTCTCGATCACCACATAATCGACGCCCTTCGCGACCAGCGTATCGGCCTTCTCCACCGCGATCACAGTGCCGGATACGCTCGCGTGGATATTCGCCGAGATAAACCCGACCGCCTCGCCGATCAACTGCCCTTCCTCGACCTTGTCGCCCGCCTTGACCAGTACCTTCGCGGGTGCGCCGATATGCATATTCATCGGGATACGTACCTGCTTCGGCAGGTGCGCGTTGGTGATCGGCTTCTCCGACGTGTATTTCGAATCGTACGGATGAACCCCGCCCTTTGTGAAATGCTTTAATTCCATATCGGCCTCCAATGTTGCTAGAAATCCGGTACAGCAGTGCTGATGATAAATCGATTACCCGTATATGATATTTTCATTTCAAAGATTAGTCAATTTTTCAAAAGATTGGGGTTGATGATAGAAATTTACCCGAGGAGCGCCCGGAATTTGGAGTCGATTTCCTCACGGAGTTTCTCCCATTCCGCCGAATCCGCGCGGGTCTCCTGTTCGAGACGCTTCCAGTCGATAGTGACATGCGATCCGGGGGAGTTCCGTTCGGCGATACTTCGCTTGATCAGTTCGCCGTTCACCTCGATAGAATCGATTTCCTTCGCCGCCTCACGGTACGCGTCGCGGAACGCCATCCCCCCGCGTACTTTAGCGAACGCGAGGTCGGTCGCGAATATCCCGGGCGTCATCCCTTCGCGTATCCGTTCCGGGTCGAATTTGATATGCCCGAGCAACACCACCATCGCATCGAGCGACTCCGATGTGATATCCAATGCGCGCATGACCTGTTCCTTGGTCTCCTGCACGTCGCGGTTGTACCCTGAGATCATACCGGATACCACCGTTTTTATAGTTGTCGAGCACGCGAGCACGATATTGGTACGCGCGCGGATCAGTTCGAGCGCATCGGGATTCCGCTTCTGCGGCATAATCGAACTCCCGGTGGTCACTTCCGCACCGAGGGAAACATACCCGAGTTCTTCCATACTCCATAGGATGAGGTCGGACGCCATCCTCGAAAGGTCGTGCATCGCGCTCCAGCACACGTCGGCGATAAACGCCTCGATCTTGCCGCGCGAGTTCTGCGCGTAGACCGGGCTGTCCTGCACCCCTGCGAATCCGAGCAGTTCCGCGGTCATTTCACGGTCGAGCGGAAGGGGCACGCCATACCCGCTCGCTGTTCCCAACGGGTTCCGGTCGCACAGGTCATAGGCGGATTTCAGCATCCTGAGGGTGTCCGCGCCGGATTCGATAAACGCCGCGCACCACATCCCCACCGTCATCGGCATCGCCTGCCTGGTGTGGGTATATCCCGGGATTACGGTATCGCCCTCGCTGCGGGCAAGCCCCATGAGCGCGGACATCGCGGCGGAAAGTTTTCCCGCGATCCTGATAATTTCATCCTTTTCATAGAGCCGCGTCACCACGAGAACCTGGTCGTTCCGGCTTCGGCCGGTATGCAGCTTCTTTCCGGTGTCGCCGAGGCGTTCGGTCAGGAGATTTTCCAGCTTGGAATGGATATCTTCGTCGGATACCTGCAATTCTATCGTGCCGCCGTGTTCTTTATATAGCTTCTTTATTTCATCCAGCAGGGAATCCCGATCGGAACCGGTGAGAATCCCGATCGTCGCGAGCATCTTCGCGTGCGCGGCGGACGCGGCGAGTTCGTAACGGAATAACCGCCGGTCGAGCATAAAATCGTTACCGACAGTGTACCGTTCGATCGCCGGGTCGAGTTTCGCCCCGCCCTTGTCCCATACTTTCGCCATATTTACCTACCGCATCAGTTCGTGCATGATCGCTTTCTGCGCGTGAAGCCTGTTCTCGGCCTCGTCCCATACCGCAGAGTTCGGCCCGTCGATCACATCGGCGGAAACCTCCTCGCCGCGGTGCGCGGGCAGGCAGTGCAGGAACATATAATCGGGCTTCGCGAGCGCCGCGAGCTTAGTATCTATCTGGTACCCCGCGAACGCTTTCAGGCGTTTCTCGGTCTCCCGTTCCTGCCCCATCGATGTCCATACGTCGGTATAAACCACATCGGCGTCTTTGATCGCCTCGCGGGGGTCGGCGCAGATCAGTATCCTGCTCCCCGAGATATTGGCGTTGGAATGTATCGCCGATATGATTGAGGTTTCCATCTCGTACCCCTTGGGGGACGCGATCGCGAAGTTCACGCCGAGCTTACTGCATAACAGCCCGAGCGAATGCGCCATATTGTTGCCGTCGCCGATATAGGTGAAATTCAGCCCGCCGATGCGTCCTTTATGCTCGAGCACGGTCATCATATCCGCCATCACCTGGCACGGGTGCAGGTAATCGGTCAGCCCGTTGATCACCGGTATCGACGCGTTCTCCGCGAGCTCCTCGACCTCGGTGTGCGAGAATGTCCGAATCATGATACCGTCGAGATAGCGCGACAGCACCTTCGCGGTGTCGGCGATCGGCTCGCCGCGCCCGATCTGGATATCGTTAGCGTTAAGGAATATCCCCATCCCGCCGAGCTCGTATATCCCTGCCTCGAACGATACCCGCGTGCGGGTGGACGATTTCGTGAATATCATACCGAGCTTTTTTCCCGCGAGGGCATTTTTATAGCCGGCCTTCGACTTCTTCATTTTTATAGCCAAGTCGATCAGTTCCATCAACGCTTCCCGCGAGAAGTCGTTGACAGTCAGAAAATCCTTCTTCCCTTCGATCATCGCGCCCTCCAAAGTAACAAATATAAGGAAAATTATTGTATCATACTCCTTTAAAAAAGAAAAGTCTCCGAATAGCGAAACGACGACTAAAAAGAAAGACCCGTGTACAGGATACCTGTCACGGGTCTATAATTCTATCTTTTTATACTATCGCTCTACCAATGATAAAGATACGCAGCGCCCTGATTTGTTGCGTTGTTAATATCGGCGTAATCCGCACTGATTAAAGCATCCTTTCCGTCCGATGATATCGCTATGCAATGTCCGAAATAATCGATACTCGCCGCATCGTATGCTGTCATCTTTTTCGACTGCACCCAAGTAAAATTATCGTTCCTCTGGAACAAATAAGCCGCACCCTGGCTGGAATTTTTAGCATAAGCGCCGACAAGAACCCAGCCGCCGTTCTCCGATAAGGCGACACTGTTTCCGAAGCTATCGTTTGCCGCGGGATCGGAATGGGTAAGCATTTCTTCATCCCACGATCCGGTTCCATTATACCTGTAAAGATACACCTTTCCCTGGTTGTTAGTTACTCCATTGTCGTCATTCGGCACCCCCACAGCGATCACACTACCGTCAACCGATATATCCAGCGAGATAGCAAAGGAATCGTTTACGGCACCGTCCGACGCAATCAAATGATTTGCTTCTGTATAAGCTGCACCGATCCACTTATATACATAGGCGCTTCCCTGGAAACTGTTCGCGCCGACCGTATCGTTATACGCGCCCGCTACTACAGTTGATCCGTTAGCATTTACGGCAACCGAATAACCGAATCGGTCATTGCCCACCCCGTCAGACGCGGTCAGGATATGCTCCGTCCAACCAGATCCGTTCCAACGATAGATATATACCTGTCCCTTCGAACTGTTTTTATACGGCGCCCCTATAACAAGCGTCAGACCATCGTCGGATATATCTACATCCTTTCCAAAACAATCGCCTGCGGCGGTATCGGACGCAATCATTTTTGTTTCCACCCATTCCGTTCCGTTCCATTGATATAAATACGCTGAACCGCTCTGGGCGCTGCTCCCGATATCCGCATAATGAGCCCCGATCAGAACTGTTGTTCCGTCGCCGGAGATCGCCGATGATCCACCGAAGTATTCATCAAAGACCCCGTCCGATGCGACAAAGGTTTTCATTTCCATCCATCCAGCGGAATTATCCCATTTATAGAGATAGACTTTTCCCTGGAAATAATCCCACCCGATCCTCGCTGAACTAGCGCCGACCAGGAGATACTCACCGTTCGCGGAAACCGCAACCGAACTACCAAACATGTCGTATGCTTTTCCGTCCGTTGCTATCAGCTTTTTAATTGCCGGCTTAGATAGGGAGGCATTTCCCGAAGGTTCTCCGGCTACTTCGAGACACCCAGCTGTTAAAAAACCCATCGCCAAAACTAATGATACACCCAGATATTTCATAAATTCCTCCAGTACTTGATAAGTATATTTTAACATAAGCACAAAATAACACAAGGTTGTTTTTTATTTTTTTATCGGCTGCCGTAATCTGCGGGTGAGCTTGTCCCCGCCGCAGGCGGGGGTGTGAATCCCGTGCCGAACCGGAAATAAATAAAAAAAGGCGGGTCGAATAGCCCGCCTTGATAAGGATATTAGGTTTATGTATTCGTATATGCCCAACAACGGTCACGTCAGAAT
This sequence comes from Brevinematales bacterium, assembly GCA_013177895.1. GTDB lineage: Bacteria > Spirochaetota > Brevinematia > Brevinematales > GWF1-51-8 > GWF1-51-8. The sequence goes on from JABLXV010000001.1 coordinate 9,787, forward strand.
CGACCCCGGCGACCGCCGTATTCGCTATCACCGCCGCGCTGTCAATACCCGCGATATTGATAGATACCCTGTTCACCGTAGTATTCCCCACGGTCAGCAACACTTTGCTCATCAGAACCGATCCCGGCAATTCCCTGTTAGCGTCAAGCTCAGCACCCATATATCGGAGAAACTTCCACTCCATGAATAGGAAAAACATCCGAAAATTTATGCTCCATCGGAGGTCACCCGGACAGACCGGCCCACGTCATTTCCCTTTCCCTCCTTCCCCGAAGGAACCTGTATTTCCCGTCGGATGTCTGCGCTATAGCACCCATAGATTCGGTGTTTGTACCTCAGCACTCTTTATTGAAAGATAAGGAATATTTCATCACGGGCTGAATATCTATCATACTGCCTCTATATTAGTCGCAGGGTGCTGCGCACCCTAGCACTGATACCCCAGCTCTATCTGTGTCGCAGGCTATCTATAGATGATATTACCAGTTACCGTAATGGAATTAGGCTTATGCCGTCTTCGCCATCCTTGGCTACGTCCGGCACTTCCTCCATCCGTAGGGGTCGCGCAGGGTGCTGAGTGACTTCTTTTCCGGCTCTATCTATGTCGCAGGTTAGTGATAAGTATCGTTTCACCGATACCGTAATGGGTTTAGCCGTCACGCAGGTCACTGAGTGACATCTTTTCCGGCACTATCTTTGCCGCAGGCTATCTATAGATAATATTACAAGTTACCGTAATGGGTTTAGCCTGCGCAGCAGTTGCGTTTTTTAGAGTAAGGAATTAAACTATAACCCGTAAGTTTTGCGGAGGAAGAAATGAAGGTAGTGACGCCCGAATCCCTGCGGATGTACCGCAGGTCGTCCAGTGAACTCGATAAGGAGATCCTCGCGCGTGTCGCGGAGATTATCGACGAGGTACGCGAACGCGGCGACGACGCGCTAATGGATTTTTCGCGCGAGTTCGACCGTGTCGAGGGCGATTTCCAAATGGAGGTCACCGACGAGGAGTTCGACGAGGCGCAAGCGCAGGTACGCGCCGAGCATGGCGATATCCTGCGGTATTTCCTCAACGCCGCGGACAATATCCGCCGTTACCACGAACGCCAGCGCGAATCGTCATGGATGTTTACCGAGAACGGCAACCTGTTCGGGCAGATAATCACTCCCGTCGACCGCGCCGGTGTCTATGTCCCGGGCGGTAAAGCATTCTACCCGTCGTCCGTACTAATGAACATTATCCCCGCGAAGGCCGCCGGAGTTCCTGAAATCGTGATCAGCACGCCTCCGTCGAGAGAGGGGACCGCGAACCCGATGGTGCTGACGCTCGCGCGGGAATTGGGCGCGGACAAGGTATTCAAGCTCGGAGGAGCGCACGCGATCGCCGCGCTGGCATACGGAACACAGACCGTACCGCAGGTCGCGAAGATCACCGGGCCGGGGAATATCTATGTCGCGACCGCGAAACGCCTCGTATCCGGCGTGGTGGGGATCGACTCGATCGCCGGGCCGTCCGAGGTGGTGGTGCTCGCCGATCACAGCGCCGACCCCGAGCTCGCGGCTATCGACCTCTGCGCGCAGGCCGAGCATGACGAAAATAACGCCGTGTTCCTGATATCCCCCAGCCGCAACTTCATCGATCAGGTCAACCGGTGTCTCGATAAGATCATCCCGACGCTGGAACGGCGTCATATTATAGAAACCTCGCTCGATCTGCACTCGTTCGCGGTGGCGGTCGACGACCTCGATCAGGCGTTCGATATAGTGAACCGGATCGCCCCGGAGCATATCGAAGTGATGATGGATATGGACTCCACTGAGATTTTCACGCGTATCCGTAACGCGGGCGCGATATTTATCGGGAACTTCTCCCCGGTCGCGTCGGGGGATTATTACTGCGGGCCGAACCATATTTTGCCGACATCCGGCGCCGCGCGGTTTTCTTCCCCGCTGGGAGTGTACGATTTTATGAAACGGAGCAGTTTCCTCAGCGTATCCGAGGGGTATCTGAAGGAAAAAGGCGAGGAGATCGAGCAGATGGCGTTATTCGAGGGATTCGACGCGCACGCGTTATCGGTCAGGATGCGTCTGGACGGGACAAGGGAAGGGTAAAGATAAACGACGAGCCCTCGCCCAGTTTCGATTCTACCCATATTTTACCGCCGTGGCGTTCGACGATTTTCCTACAGACCGAAAGCCCGATGCCGCTTCCTTCCACCTCATCATTGGAAACCAGGCGCTGGAACGGCTCGAAGATTTTCTCAAAAAACTTCTTCTCCATCCCAACCCCGTTATCGGCGACCGTGATGCGATGGAAATCCCCCGATTCTTCGGATGTAATACTGATCTTGGGCGGCGTATCCGGTTTCGCGTACTTGAGGGCGTTCCCGATCAGGTTCTGCATCAGCCGGGAAATCTGGGAAATATCGCCGTATATTCCGGGGAGTTCCCCGACTGTCACGGCCGCGTTTCTCTCGTCGATATTGATCTTCTGGTTCAGGATCGCATCCTGCACGGCGGAGTTCAGGGGGAATTGTGAATAATCCTTTTTAGCCGACCCGATCCGGCTGTAATCGATCAGATCCTTTATCAGCGTCCCCATCCGCTTCCCGGCATTCGCGGCAAACCCGATAAATTCGAGCAACTCGGTATCGATCTTCGGGCTTTCGTTAATTTTTTCTTCAATCATCCCGAGGAATCCCGTCATCGTGTGCAGCGGGGCTTTCAGGTCGTGCGATACCGCATAGGCGAACTGTTCCAGATCGCGGTTACTTTCGGTCAATAGCCGTTCCTGCTCTTTCTGGCGGGAGATGTCGATAATCAACCCCCGAATCCCTAATATTGTTTCATCATCAACAATCGGGGCAGTTGAAATCAATGCGGGTATTTTTGTATTTTTATCCCTCGCCGCTTCGCTTTCTAATCCCAATATCCTTTTCTCCCGCATTATGGATAAAATTTCACTATCGCCGGCTTTTATCAGGTCTTGTATCCGCAGCTCCTGAGGATGATTGTTTGCGTATAGACGAAACATCTCCTCTAAAGATTTATTATAATAGATAATCTTCCCTGTAATATCCGTCTCAAAAACAGAAATCGGTAAAAGGTCGGAGAGTTCCCGGAAACGTGTTTCGCTTTGCTTCAGTTCGCGGAACAGGAGGCGGTAAGGATCGTTCAGTCCGGTTTTAATAATCGCGCGATAGATCAAATAGAACGATGCGAGCTTAAAATAATGCCCGATCAGGTTGGTAATACCGTAATTATCAATATATAACGTGAAAAACAGTTCGGAAGCTATAGTGATGATAAGCGAAAACAATAGCATTAGATAGACATTCTTATCGAATTTATTTCGATAATAAATTAGCGCCCCTATACCCGCGGCGAGTATTCCGCAGATAATATATTCGCTCACCTTCTTGAATTCCGTGAGGCCGGTACCGTCGACAAAACAGACGGGAAAATTCTTCCATACAAATACCGACGCGAATAACAAAGCGGTCGCCGCTGAAAAACCCGCAATAGTTAAATAAGGATGCCTGAGTTCCTTCTTTTTTACAAAAAGAATACCTGCCAGGAGACTGATGCTTTCCATAAAACGCCCGCCGATCCAAAGCTGATTCGCGTAATAATCGTAGTCGGTGAATATGTTCATCCCTTTATAGGAAAGGGTGTGCATCAGATCGATACTCCCGATAAAGAGATACGCGATCCCGAGAAACACCAGATACCCGTTGGAGATTATTTTTCGGGTGTTCCATGTGATAAAGAATATCGTTACCGAAACGGTAATACTGAAAAACTCGATCAGCGAATGAAATAGTAAATAATCATAGTGGCTTGTGAAATATAAGCCTACTATCACTATCAGACCGAAGAAAATATATCCGGCTTTATTCTTCAAATTTTTATCCATTCGTTATTGTAACGTTTTATTTTAGCATGTCAATAATTATTGTAATTCCGCAGGTTGCGAAATTACCCGTTATCTATTAATATACTGTTCTGAAGGATATATTATGTACCCCGCATTCTTCGCTTTCCTGGCCGGAATACTTTTATCCGTGAATCTTGTCAACTCCGCCGGAATCGTTCCGCTGATAGCGATATACTCCGTCCCTGTAACAGCATACTCCGCATTCAGACTCGCCCGCGCGTTCGACAGGCAAAAGTTCCTAGTCTGCTCGCTCGTCCTTCTCGCGGGAATAGGCGGTATAGTCTCCGGTGCGCTCGCATTGCGCAGTTATGAGGATATTCCCCGCCCGGATTTTAACGGCGCGCCGGTCGCTATCGAATCGCAGTTTACTATCACGGGATTCCCCGACATACGTGAGATTACCCCCGGCGGTAAAATCGAATACGCCGTACGCGCGGGTAATTATACCATCGTTTCCGCCGATGCCGGGAATCTTTACCCGTCGGCGATAGCCACGGTATACGGCACACTCTACGCCTACGGGAACGGCGGCACCGTGTATGCGAATCCCGGGGGGATTGTGTTAAATGACGCGGGATTTGCGCCGCTTTCGGCGGTCTCCGCGCTCCGAAACCGCGCCGCCGAGCAATTCGTCCGCACCGGGAACCCCGTTACGCGCGCGCTGTTATTCAGCCTCATCATGGGAAACCGGACATTTATGAGCTATGCCGACATGCAGTCTTTCCGTATGAGCGGAATAATCCACCTGCTCGCGCTGTCCGGCCTGCATATCGGGATAATCAGCATGGGAATCGTGCTCATCCTGAAACGATTCATGCGCGAGAACGCCGCGTACCTGATTTCCGCGTTTGCCGTCATCATCTATATGACTCTCGGCGGGATGGGTCCGTCTCTCCTGCGCGCCGGGATTATGTTCGTATTGTACACATTCCTGCGCGGTATCGGGCGAAAACCCGATTTTATCGACATCCTCCTTTTCAGCGCGTTCGCCCTGCTGCTGATCGACCCCCTGCTCGCGAGGAATATCGGCTTCGTCCTGAGCTACGTATCCACCGCGGCGATCGTGCTTCTCAGCGGACGGGTTCGCGATCTGCTTGGCCTCAGAGGTTACTATGGGGGTATCCTCGCGGGCACTCTCGCCGCGAATACCGTCACGCTTCCGTTCCTGTTCTACTACTTCGACGGGGCGAGCGTGATCGCGCCGTTGACCAATCTCCTCGTCATTCCGGTATTCGGGGTCGTACTGGGGATGGTATTCCTGCACTTTATCCTGAGCCTGTTCGGCATCTATATCGTCGAAATTGCGATAGACACGTTATGGACGGGGATCGCAGGATTCTCGGATATCCTGACCCGCCCGGGTTTTGTCTATCTCCGTGTCGGCGGGTTCGACTGGATATCCCTCACCGTTTCGCTTGCCCTGATCGGCGGGATATTCTTTTTTTATCCGCGAATCAGATACCGCGCGCTGAACAAATCGATAAAATCCGCTCAATAACCCGCCCGTTTTCCGGAATACATATCAATTATCCGTGATATATGATTAATATTACATCATAGCATATTTCGATGATTATATTATAACCACCATAACGCCTATATTACATACACCTTAAAATACTAAAAAATTATATTCATTTATATTTCTATAAATAATAATAAGTTATGAATTTCTCCCAAATAATTTATCCGATATTGCTCTATTGGCATTTATTTTGCAATATATACATTATATTCGACAGGGAGACCCATAATGAGGAAAATTGAGGCAGTCATCAGACCGTCCGCGCTTCATAAGATCAAGAACGAACTTTCTCATATGGGGGTTCACGGGATTACGGTGATGGAAGCCGGCGGGTACGCCCGTCAACGGGGACATAAAGAGCTGCACAAAGGCAAAGAGTACGATGTGGAATTGATCCCGAAGCTGATGATTGTGATCGTGAGTTCGGATGAGATGGCGATGACGATAGTGGATAAAATTACAGAGGTATGCTACACGGGCGAGATAGGCGACGGGAAAATATTCATCTCGACTATCGACGAATTGGTTCGTGTTCGAACCGGAGAAAAAGGAGAGGCCGCATTGTAACGCGGCGGTTACCGGGGGCCCGCGAAGGCGGGAATAGGTATCCAAAATCACTTTTATAGGAGGAGAACATGAGAGTTCTTCGGTATGTTGCATTTACGGCGGTAATAGCGCTGGGTATGATGATTGTGACAATGGATAAGGCGCACGCCTATTCATTCAACGCATGGGTGGGCTTGACCGGCGATAAGACGATCGCAATCAATCCGTTTATGTACGGGAATATCTCCCCCGGTTCATTCGGCGCTTCCTTTGAGAATGTTATTGAATTCGGAATCAACAAGGATACTGATTTCTTTATCAGTACGGGCGCTCTTAATATCGCGGGCGGTGTTTTTGTACCTGCATGGGGAATGATTCGCTTCGGCCTCGGCGATCCTAATCAGGTAATAGCCCTCAAGGCTACTACCGGTTTCGGAGATACGAATGCCGGTACCGGGACATTCGGCCCTCAGTACCACGGCGTATTTAACTTCGGGGATACCTTTACCCTCGAAGCCAACCTCTGGTGGGACTTGTCCTACAAGAGTCTCGGAGATATGACTATCACCGCTATCGTGGCGCCTGTCGTTAAGTTCGACAAGGATGCAAGCGTTGCCTTGTTCCTCGAGATCGATCCGGTGCTCACGTTGGCCGGCGGGTCTTCCAGCTTCGCGCTGAATGTCGTCCCCGGTTTATCGTTCATCAACGGTATGATTACCGTAGGGGTGACGATCAATAATATCACCGGCTCCGCTATCACGCTCGGATACGGCGCGTGGTTATGGGTTCCGTTCTCGTTCGGAGGCGGTGTTTAATAAGTAAAACGCTAGAGGTTTATACCTCCAGATCTCTCTATTTAGCGGCGTTCCCACCCCCGGGGACGCCGTTTTTTTATTACATTTGTACCTTTTCCAGCTTTACATTTTCTTTCGCTATGATATAATACATATAGGTCACTTCTAAAAACCCTCGATTCCAGGTGGCAAGGAAGTGACCATTGGGTGTATCTTAAAGATATATCATAAGTAATGTTAAATATGCTAATAGTTTTTGCGTCAGTCCCCGCAAGGGGGGAACCGCCCTATACTATATTTGGAGGTTATTATGCGAAAGATGAAACTTCTCTCATTGGCGCTCGTTGCTTTTTCCCTGACCGCGTTACTGACCGTGAACCTGAACGCCTATTGCTTTTCCGCATGGTGCGAGAAAGTCCCGCAGAACGAAATATTTCTCAACCCAGTCCTCACCGGGGCGCTCGACGGAGCTTCCTATACCGACTGGGAATTTATCATCGGATTCGGCGTGATCGAAAATATGGATTTCTACTTCAGTACCGACGGGTACGGACTCATCCGTTACGATGTCAGCGGTAACGATATGGCGATGCTCGGCCTGAAGGCGAGTTCCGCCGACCTCGCGGTCGAGTACCACGGGGTATTCCCGATCGATCCGTCGTTTATTATCGAGGCGAATGTTTCCTATACGATGCCCTACGGCGCGATGATCGACTCGTCGGTCATCGGGGGGATTTTCGCCCCGGTCATCCTGTTCTCGCAGGATTTCGCGTTCTTCATCGAGTTCAACCCGTCATATGATCTCACCCCCGGCGCGGGATTTTCCATGCAATTCCTTCCGGGATTTAGTTTGTTCGACGGGGCGTTCACATTCGGCGTGCCTATCGATCTGGCCGGGTCGGATATAATAATCGGATATGCCGCGATGTTCGGCGTGGCGTTCGATATCCCGCAGGCGCCTGAAGAAAATACCGGCGAAGGAATGTAATTGATGAGGCCGTGTAATTAGGGGTGTGATGACGAACTGTTTTTTGTCATTGCCTGCCTTCTACCGAAGGTAGACAGGCGATGCCGCGCTACAAAACCTATTGAAGCGCGGTAGTGACGGAAAATAGCTAAAATTCCGTCTTCGTCATCAAGCCCAATTAGGGGCGTTTTTATTTACTGCGTTTGCCGATACACCCTAGTTATACGGCCTTTTGTATTTGCGAGGTAGTCGATGACCCCCACCGAAACCGCGGTTCGGATGCTCAAGATACTCGAGGCGGAATTCCCGAAATGGAATTCCCCGGTCTCGCGCTTCCATTCCGAAACGCGGGATACTCCCTATATGACGCTGATTTCCACACTGATGAGCGCCCGCACGAAGGACGAGACCACATCCGCCGCATCGGCGCGCCTGTTCGCGAAGGCGGATACTCCCGCCGCGATGCTAGAACTGTCCGCCGAAGATATCGAGAAACTGATCTATCCCGTGGGGTTCTACCATGTGAAAGCCGGACGTATCCTGGAAATCTCCCGGGCGCTTCTCTGCGATTACGGCGGGCGTGTGCCCGATACGATGGAGGAACTGACCGCGCTCCCCGGGGTCGGCAGGAAGACCGCTAGCCTCGTACTGACCGACGGGTATGGAATCCCCGCGATCTGCGTGGATGTGCACGTGCACCGGATTATGAACCGTTGGGGATATGCCGTCACCCGTACCCCCCGCGAGACCGAGTTCGCGCTGAGGGAGAAACTGCCCGTAGAGTGGTGGATTACCGTGAATTATATATTGGTGGGATTCGGCCAGACCATCTGCAAACCGTTATCGCCCTGCTGTACGAAATGCCCGGTATCGGACGACTGCCCCAGAAGGGGTGTAGATAAACAAGGAAAATGTTAATCCTCACCTCGGCTACGCTCGGCGACCGCACCGGATAAGACAAATCATCCTGAAGAATTCCATTTTCACACGGATAACACGGAAAACAGCCGAAGAATCAACGCAGAGGCGCAAAGATACAGAGCAGAAGGTGAACTGCTAAAAATCGACCCCGATCTGCCAGACAGTGACCCATTTATCGAGCGTCGGGATAGCGAAAGCGTCATAAGGCGCGGCAAAATCGACCATCAGCTTGATCCCCGTGACCAGCACCATCCGCAATCCGAATCCCAGCCCGATCTTCAGGTCTTTCAGGTATAAATCGTACACTTTATACTCATAGAGATGATACGGCTGACTCAGGTTCCACGCGCTTCCGACATCGAGGAAGACGGTCCCCCAGATAACCGGGAGCGGTATCGGGAACGGAAGCCCGATGACCATATTGATAATGAGCGGGAAACGGAACTCGAAGTTGAACAGGAACATCGTATCCCCGCTGAAACTCCACGTATCGTACCCGCGTATCGAATTGAACCCGCCCACATAGAACGGGATTTCGTCCTTGTCATATCCCATATTCAGCCCGGCCACCCCACGGAACGCGAGGCTATATCCCGGCGTAATCAGGAGATACATCCGGTAATCGACGAGAAAACGTTCGAACGAGATGGACGTCTGGAACAGCTTGAATCCCTTCGTCAAGCTGATCTCGAAACGGATACCGTCCACCGGGCCGGTATAATCCCACAGGGTGGAATCGTGCACATAGGCGATGCGCAAAAGGTCGCGGTGCTGTTGGCTGAGGTTATAGATATAGTTCGACCCTATTTGGACGATGCTGTCGATAAACGTGAAGTCCTTCTCGCCGATCGACGCCTCGATACGGTTGAACGTATCGAACGGGTACTGGTAGAGGAAGAATACGCCCCATGTCTGACGGTACGCCTTCTCCATATCGAAAAAGCTCTGGAAGCTGCTGAACTCGTAGAAATAATTACTATACATGTACACCCGTACCCCGAAGTCCGAGCGGTACTTCAGGAAAAAGTACGATACGTCGAAATTGATATGCTCGAAGACGTTCGTATTCAAGCTCAGTACCATATCCATCAGCACTTGTATCCGGTGATTGCCCAGAAGGTCGCTCAAACTCAGTACGCCCAGTAACGCGGCGCCCGCGGAGCTGTTGAACGTAATCAGGCCGAACAGGCTATCGATGGACAACTCTATCCCGTAGTTCCGGTTCGTTACCGGGAACGGCGTCTTAAAGTCCGGGAGCAGCCTGAAAGTAAACGGCCCCTGATTCAACGTGAACCCGCCAGGGGTTTTCAGAACCGGCTTGTATTCGTAGATATTGAAGGTCGAGTCCTGATAGTAGGTGTAGACAATCGCGCTATTCGTGCCGGATTTACCGAACGCGGGCGAGAACACCCCGCCGTCGGGGATAAACTGCTCGTATACCGCGTCGTTCGTCAGGCAGTATATCATCAATGTAGGGTGAATCGTATTCATAATAAACGCTATCTGCGTGCGGTCGGGCGAGACTGCCGGGAACGTGTCGCTATATCCGGTATCGACGGATTTCAGGAATTTCCCCGCCGCGATACTGTAGATAAAGAGGTCGTTATCCTTCCTGCCGCCCTTCTCCGCGCGGTCGGAAACAAACACGATAGTGTCGTTATCGATCCATCGCGGCTGGGTGTCGTAGTACTGGTCGTCGAACACCTGCGTCAGCTTATCGTCGGCGAGCGAGTAGATATAGATATCGTAGCAGTCGAACTGCGCCGCCGAGAATACCACCTTCGTCCCGTCCATCGAGATATCCGGCGAATCGATGATACGCATCGGCAGGCTGATGGTCTTCACCTTCTTGGTGGACATATCGTAGATATGGATGACGTCCTTCCCGCCGCTCCGCGAGATAAAACAGAGCTTACCGTTAGTGCTGACCGACAGGTTATTCCGCGCCCCGTAATGGAACTCGAGATAATCCTCGTCGAACCCGCCCTTGACGATCCGTTCCATACTCCCCGTGGCCTTATCGAAAATAACTATGGACGGATAGATCATGCGGTCGCTGATGAAGGCGATTTTATTCGAATCGATATAGACCGGATTCATATTGAAGTAGCTGTCGAACGGCATCAGTTTATCCCCGGCGATCTGCGCGGGCGTCAGGTTGGTTACCGCGGGATAGTATTTCTTCCGCAGGTAGTCCATAAACTCGGCGTTCAGCTTATCCATATCGGTCTTGAAGACGTTGGTCATTATCCCCTGTAAATCCTTGTACACCCCGATGGAGTGCATCACAAGCGGCATGATGTCCTTTCCGTACTTCTCCTCCGCGAAACGGTAAAATATCTGGCCTTCTTTATAGATAAAATAGTACTGGGTCGGCGGGAGATTCCATTCCTCGGAAAGGTCTTTCAGCGACGGCAGAGTCCCGTTGAGGATACCGTCGGATACCATCATCTCGCATTCGGGGTCGACCCCTATCGACGCATATTCCGCCGCACCCTCGATCATCCACAACGGCACTTGGATATCCTTGATGAGGTACATCGAGATCACACCCTCGCCCCAAATCATCGCCTGGAACGCGTGACAAAGTTCGTGCGCGAAAATATGATGGAACAGCGCATAGTTCCCTGAGTACGGGATAACCACCCGCCCCTTGATAAACTCGGTGAATCCCCCGGTGCTCTCGCCTATCCACGATTCGGAGATATTATTCTGCTGGAAATCGATCTGGTTATCGTAGATGACGACTTTTATCTTATTAACCGGATTATACTGGAGCATGATAGTATAATTAGTGAATATCTCTTCCGCGGTAGCGACAATTTTATTGGAGAGCGCGGAAAGTTCCGCGGTCATATAGATCGTGAAATGCGGGGTATCGATTACCTTCCAGTCGGAATCGTAGTAGTTGATTTTATTTTTACCGAAGGAGTATCCAATATTAAGAGCGGCAGCAAGTAAGATGATAAGTAGAAAGTTTCTTTTCATAGCTTCACACTGTTTTATTGTAGTACAAGTTTAACCTGAAACGGTAAGAATATCAAGTACTTACCGCATGAGTGTGAACACACCAGTGTGAAACCGCCGGTGTGTACCCATGGGCGTATTGACGAACTTATCATGTCATTGCGACACCCCGCGAGGAACGCGGGACATGCGCTCAGCGTGACATTTTCGTCATCCCGAGCCTGTCGAGGGATGACGGCTTCACACTACCACGAATAGCAAAATGTTTTCACCCTCTTGCTCACAATATTTAACATACACTTGACAACATTTTACATCTCCGCGCGATTAAGGTGAGTAATTTCAAGGAGGAACCTATGGAAAACAACGTCAATATCCTGGTACTCCAGGGCGGAGTGGTACGCGAACCGGAACTTGTTTACACCGCGAGCGGGCTTGCGAAAAGCACTTTCCCGATCGCGAATAATTGCGTTGCTTTTAAAAGCGGTACGAAGGAGCAGGAGGTGAATTATTTCGATGTGGTCGCTTGGGGCAAACTCGCGGAGATCTGCGGGACATACCTGAAGAAAGGCACGCGCGTGATTATCTCCGGCAAGCTCCGCCAGTCCCGTTGGAAGAACGACGAGGGGAAAACCCGAACCCGCGTATCGATTATCGCGCAGGATATAAAATTCCTTCCCGGAAATAGAAATCCCGGATACTCTCCCCAGAGAGCTAAGGCCTCTCATCAGGCCTAAAAAAAACCGCCCCGTTCAAACGGGGCGGTTACTATTTAAACTGTGTACTATAAGCCTAATTGTGTCTCAAGACCGTAGGTATCCTTGGCGACCACAGCGCCGTTAACAGTTTCGTAGAATCTTTTATAGGTTAACCCTACATAAGTGGCGTCGGCGATCTCATAGAATACCTGCGCCGTCAGCACAGTTCCGTCGCCCAGGAAATCCGTAAAGAATTTCTCGGCGGCGAAGTTTTTCCGGTCGTACATGATCTTACCGTAAGCCTTCTTGACCAGACATTTATCCACATATACTTCCAGATGGAGGAAGTTGTTCGGGGGCAAATTGCTAAGGACTGCGCTCATGGAAGGATACATCTGCTCGAAGCTCAGGTAAGCTCCGCCGATCTTTTCCCATGATTTCCCGATATACACCAGGAAACCGTTATAGGTGGCGGCCGTACCGGAAGTCAGGGTCAGATAGTTAATATCGCGGCTGCCTCCATCGTACAGACGGTCGACATAATGCCCGATAAACCCGTTATTATAGGAGCGGAATTCGAAACGGTAATCGAATATGAGAAGCATACCCGTCAGACCGGTCGAGAGACCCCATCCGATGAAATGCTTCGGATCGTTTACAGTATCCCAATACCCGAGACTCGCCACATCGGCGAATAACGTCATACTGAAAATACCTATATCGAGAATGGGCAGATCGACATCGAAGCTGTAACCGTACGCCATCGCCTCGGACTTGGAATAAGCCGCTGCATCAATGAAGGACGATAGACCGAAGGCAAGCTTGGTGCCGCTGAACGGACGGAAGAATAAACGCCCCGCCATCAGTTTGGTCTCGAACGCGTCGGCCATCATCGTCTCAAGCCCGACTGCCCCGAAATCAATGTTCATCTGGAAACCGACCTTTCTCAACGACGGGAACTGCAGGTCGTTGGCATAGCCGTCAATCAGTATCCCGTGCCCGATCTTGAAATCGGGGATGCTTCCGAGCTTAAACAGGAAGTTATCGGTTCTGATGCCCATATAGCGGATCTTCATCAGTAAGTCGTGCAATATATCCATTACAACCATACCCGCGTCGGGATTATGCATGGATGTGCTGAAGTCCCAATCGGTATAGTTATACCACAAGCGGTTATCCATCAGATCGTCCAGATTCTGGAAATATACGGGCAGATAGAGAGACAGGACGAATTTCCCGTCGGCCAGTTTAAATGTAGGGCTGAGCAGTACTTTATTCCAGACTGTCCCGTCGATAGATTCGGAACTGACGGACCAGCTCAGACCCTCGCTGGAGCATTCGTCCGACTTAGACGGGCCAAGCGCGGGCTGGGGTATAGTCTGACCCTGCGTATTCTGGGTATCCGTCGGCAAAGTAGGAATTTCCACCGGCGTTACGACCGTGCCGCCGTCTTTATCTTTGTCCTTATCCTTATCTTTATCCTTGTCTTTATCTTTGTCCTTATCCGACCCGGGCTCGGAATACTCCTCCAACGGCGCGGCCGCTACGGCAGGTTCGTCGAACGAGTCGAAGAGTTCCTGAGGAGCGCCGGTAGGCGGAGTGATCTTACCGGGAGTGAACGCTGAATAATTACCGGGAGTAATCATCACGGGAGCGAAACCGCCCTTGGGGTCGGACACCGCGACTTTACCCTTGAAAACGACGACATTACCGGAACTATCGCCCGCGGAGTAATTTACGCCGAACGAGGTTCCGCGTACCGCCGCGACAGCCGACTCAGTCTCGACCTTGAAGTCCTGCGACTGGCCGATCTTCACGTTGGCGACTACGCTTCCCATAATCAGCTTGACGCCGGATTTCAGCTTGCCGCCCTTCTGATCGATGATATCCTTCACTTCGATCATCGTCGTCCCGGCGAGCTTAATCTCGCTTCCGTCAGGGAACTGGAGAACGAGATAATCGTTCTTACCGTTCAGACGGATCTGCGCTTTCTCGGGGATCTCCATATCGGAGACGACCCTGACCCATTCGCTCTGCGGAGTAGCCCGCATTTCGATATTTCCCGCCCATGCCTGTACGGTCAGCGAAGCCGCCGCGTACATACCCGCGAATAACGCGGTGAGAAGGAACAGTGTTATCGCGAATAATTTACTTTTCGATTTCATTTTTTACCTCCTGCGCTGAATTAAAACGCCATCTTGGTAGATATGGCTGTCGACACAAATTCCTGCGGTACACCCAACGAATCAAGCTTAAAGGTGCGTTTGTAGCTGAGCACGATCGCGAGGGTATCTGTCACATAGTATTCTATATCGGTCATCAGGATCGAATCCGTGCTGACATAGGAGAAAATATCCTCGAACTTCGCGATATTCTGGCGTATCCATGCGAACTTGAACGCGAATTTTTGGAGTAATTCCTTCTTAACAAGTAACTGTGCCGTCAATATAGGCTTGGTTGTATCGTCGAAAGAATCTTCTATCTGCAACGTCAGGATGAGCTTATCCTCGAAGAGGGATACGCCCGAACTGAACAGCCATCCGCCGTACCCGTTGGTGATGTTATCGAGCAAAGCGTACTTGGTGGCGCGTTCGCCGTCATAGAACGTGTCGAAGAAATTCGGCAGGAACTTCGGCTGAAGGACGCGTAATTCGAAGCGGTAAGGGATAAAGGAAATAACCTTACCGATAACACCCAAAAACTCGCCGGAACCCTTACCGGAGATACCGACAAAATCCACGTAGGTCAGCATATCGATGATAGGGTTGGCGAACACCACGAGGCTGGCGTCAAACCCGAATACCGACATCGGCGAACTCAGGGGAGAGTCGGTAAAGTCGTAGGGTGTGCTCGCGGGAGGAACAGGGTCGAGGGGATCGAGGTCGGCGGACCATGTCGCGCCGATCATCAGGGTATCGAACATCGGTATGCCGGAATTATACAGAGGCCTGCCGAATACACGCATACCCATCAAATCCCAGTCGAATATATTACCCACGAAACTCTCGAAGCCGACATACCCGAAGTCCATATCGAACGCAAGACCCATCTTCTTGATATCGGGGTAGTTCAGCATGTTCGAATAGCGGTATACCGCCAATCCGTGCCCGAGGGTAAAATCGTTAATGCTCCCGATTTTAACATAGACAGGGTCGGCGGGACTTAACGCTTCTTTCTTACTCCACCGGAGAAATAATATTTTGGAAAGAATGGACTGCCATGTGCTCCATTCCTGCGTACGGAAATTCCCGTTCGCGTCAAACTCAAAGTTTAAATCCAATCCGACGCCGAACTTACCGATAGCGAAATCGGGCTGGAGACGGATAGAGTTGTAATTTGTCCCGTTAATCATCATACTTCCGAACTGCAATCCCGCCCCGAAAGCGGCTGCGCCGTCAGTGGACGCGGGCGCGGTGTCGTTAGTCGTCTGCGCGTTTAATGAATATGTTAACGCCAGTACAATGAACGCGACAATCCCAAAAGATTTCATTTTCATTCAAAAACCTCCTTAGTAGTAGCAAAACTATCTGAATTGTAAATTGTACAGAACAACCCCACATTACATATTAACATAGAAGTATAAAATTTCAACTAAATCAGATAAATATTTTCGGATTTTAGTATTGATAAATAAATAAAAAAAAGGCCGCCGGTAAATATGTGTTTTATAATCAATTCCCCACAAAACTTATAAAAAAGTCCCTTAACAGTTGAAATATTTCGTTTTTGTATTAAAATATATAGGAGTGCTAAAAGTTAGGAGGATTCAATGAAAAAGCTTTTATTGGTCATTTCTGTATTAATGATGGGTGTAAGCCTTGGCTTTTCCAAGGTGGTAATCAATTTGTGGCATGCTTATCGCGGAGCGGAAGCGGACGCTATAAACAAAGTTACCGAGATGTTCAACCTTTCGCATAACGATATCGAGGTCAAACTGCTTCCGGTACCCTTCGACGCGATCAACAATAAGCTCCAAACGGTCATTCCCGCGGTAAATAAGGGACAGAGTCAGGAAGAGGGACCGGATGTCTTCGTATTCGGTCAGGATTTTACAGGCGACTGGGCGGAACGCCAGCTCATTCTGCCTCTCGAAAACTTTATTTCTAAAGACATCACCTCTCAGTATTTCAAGAACACGATTAACGCATTCGCCGATTATATGTACGACGGCGCGTTATGGGCATTACCGGGTTCGTTCAAGAATATCTCCCTGTTCTATAATAAGCGTTTTATCGCCAATCCCCCGAAGAAACTCAGCGAATTGATGGCTATCTCCGGGAAGTTTACCAATCCCGGCGATAAGAAATGGGGCTTTTCTTATGATTGCGGAAACTTTTATTATCATACGATGTGGGTTCAGGCATGGGGCGGAGCCATCTTTAAAAAGATCGGTACCACGAAAAAAGGTGTCCCTATCTTTTTACCCCTCCTTTATTCCCAGCCCATGATCTCCGCCGGGGATTTCGTTTTTAAGAACCTGAAGAACGGGAATTTCCACGGCGCGGCTGAAGCGGAAATCACCTACTCGTTCAATAACAACAAGACCCTGTTCGCCATCTCCGGGCAATGGTTCCGCGGTGAAATCGCCGCCAACATCGATTACGGTGTGGCCGAGCTTCCTATAGTCGATGAAATCGGCGTACAGGCGGTTCCCTTCCTGACAGTCGAAGGTTACTTTATGGCGTCATGTACGAAAGATCAGGCCGCCGCGGCGGAAGTCATCAAATACTTCACCAGCGCCGCGATGGGCCGTTACTTCGGGAAGATCGGAAAACAGACCCCCGCTAATAAGGGCGCCTATCAGTATTCCGAAGTTAAAAACGATCCTATTTCCAAGGTATTCATGGCCGCCGCCGGTAATGCGATATCGATGCCTAATAACCCTGAAATGGCGCTGACATGGGATCCCGCATCCAGCGGCTTGTCGAGTGTCCTTAACGGCGCGAATTCCGCGCAGACATGGAAGGACCAGCAGATCCGCCTGATGAAACTGATCGAAAAAGAGCGCAAGATCAATTATGCTAAACTCGGCTTCGATTATACCAAATTCACCGTCCCGCTCAGCATCAAGTAAGATACTATTTTTCATATAAAAGGCCCCGCTCGCGCGGGGTCTTTTTTTGTATCGCGGCTTCGGACAATTGAAACGGGGTCAGCCCGCGGGATTGACGCAAAGTATTTTTGTCACCGCGAGGAGCAAGCGACCTGTCCACCTTCGCCTGCCCATCTTCTATCGAAGATGGAAGACGGGCAGGCGAAGCAGTCTATGTAATTTATTAAATGACAATAGAATAGATTAGTTCTACCGCGCTTCAATAATCTTCGTAGCGCGGCATCGCAATGACAGGGTCATTTTCCTATTTGGTAATCTCCGAATTATTATTGAGTTACTAGAACTGCCCTTAATAAAACAGATTTCTTCTACAGCCCTTTAATAAATCCTTCCGCGCGGCATTACAAAAACGTTATGAGTTTGTCGCCAGACCCCCGCGGGCAGTCTTTTTCCCCTAATACTATACATTATTTAAATTAATTCAAAAAAAAAGTTCAATTTTTTTTGTTTTCAATATACAATATGATTCAATTGTGGAAAATAATATTTTCTTGCAAGTTCTCTTTTTTTCCAATGATTTAACTAAGGAAAAAGAGGACAAGGAGGCGGTATGCAGCGTTTCTTTCTTCGGAAATTCCGTTTTGAAAAGGGGAGTGCGTGGAAGAATCCGTTTTTAGCTATCCTGTTTTCGACGGTTATATTCCTGATTTTCCTGATCGGGTTCTATAACTATCGTTCATCGAATGTTTATTACGATGTGAACCTGAAACAGGGTAAATCCGTATGCGATACGATCGGTTTTTCCGTCCTGAAAATCAAGGACGAACTGATCGCTACCAATCTGGTGAATCCCAACTCTGAAACGGTTCAGGCGTCGGAGTACAACAAGAAAGTGGCCGCAGAAATCGTCAGGATGATCGCGCCTCTGAACTCTTATATCGATAAGGGTTTGACCGGCACCATCTCCTCGTCGAACCTACAGGCTCTCGCTTCCAATTATGTTTTATTAAAGGGCTATATCGAAAAAATCGCCGATCAGACAGGCGAATATATCGATAAGAACTCGCCGAGGTTTATCGAAGAGCTTGCCAATGCCGCGCAGGTTCTCGACCCGTCGGACGAAACCATGTACCTCGGATCGCTTAAAAACAGCTTCAGCATGATCGCCAACGAAATGGAATTCGCCATTTCGAAAATGATCTATAAAATTACGAAAGACGAAGCAATCGGGAAGATTTTCGATAACATCGGCTCGATGGTCTCCAAAGAGATGCAGAACGACTTTATTTCACAACTGCCTCCGCTTAATCCCGATGAAGCGTTATCGGTCGAACAGTCAAAAGAACTATTCGCGCAGTTGAAGCAAAAGATCACCTCGTACTTAAAGGATAACGCCTCGCAGATATCCCTGCGCGCCGAGATCGAACAGACTCTCACCTTCCTCGCCGGTAAAATCAATCAATATATAGCGGTCAACCTTTCAAAAGGGAAACCTGAGATACAGGATTCCTTAGCGAAGATCGCGGGCGCCATCGAAAAACATATCAATATGAATACTTCGTCGTTTTCGGCACAGTTAAAAATATCGGATATCTCCGCGAATTTAGCCGATCCGAAAACATTCTCTCAATACCTGAACCAGGCATTGGGGCTGCTGAAGGCCGACCTATCGAGCTACATCAATCTGAACGCCAACATGTTCCTGTATACCCTGACAATGGATCAGATTATCACCGAGATGGGAAAAGCCGACCGCTCGGTATCGGAGGTCCTCCTCTATACCGGTATCGATCTGCAAAACTACTATCTCCAGAAGGGGCTGAAACTTAAAAGTTATATCACATTGCCGAACGCCCATCAGCTCGCCCAGCGTTCCTTAGAGAACGATAATGTGCTGATCCAGAAGGGTGAAACGGCATCGATAAAAACCCTCATCAAAGCAATCAGCTACCGTTCAAAAGAAGCGAAATACGATATGGCGATGGTTAAAAAAGAGTTCACCTACTCCTTCTCGCTATTCGCGAAACTGGTATTCTTCCTGATGCTTCTTATCGTGCTCTGTATCGGAGTGTTCTTTATCGGTAAAAAGGTGGAAAAGCCCGTTCTGCAAAGGATTCTCCTTTTTGCGAGCTTCGGGGTCTTTGCCGTGGTATCCCTCTTCCTCGCGGTAAACTTCACCGCCGCCGACTATGAAATCGCGAGCCGCGATACCGCGACCTACGCGAACAACAATCTGAGTATCGCCCAGAAGGCGTTCGAGGATAACTTCAAGTATAAATTTACCGAAGCCGACATAACCGCGATGGTCGACCTGTATAACCATGACCGTTATAACGACCTGACCGAGGGTTATGTTTTTCAGAAAGATAAAATCATGGAAACAAAGGAATCTCACGACCAGAAAATCCAGAATAACGCCGTCACCGTATTTATGGGCTGGTTCATCGGGCTTGTTCTCGGGGCTCTGGCTCTCCTGAAATTCACTAAAAATAATGGCGTGGAACGGTTCCTCAATACGGGGTACAACTACACCACGGGGTATATTTTCGTGCTTCCGGGCATCCTCAGCATGTTCATACTGGTATTCTTCCCGCTTATCTTTACTATCATACTGGGCTTCACAGCCCTGCCTAACCTGCTGGAGGATTTGAACCTCGCGCGGTATTTCGCCGGGTTCGAGAACTTCGGCCGAATACTCGGGGTGTTCCAGCTCAGCGACCCGTTGAACTTCTACTACACCCTGTTCTTTACAATATTTTACACCCTTGTGGCGGTTATTATCGAGGTCGTCCTCGGCGTCGTAATCGCTATCGTTCTCAACGAGAAGGGACTCAAGTTAAAGAGCGCCTATCAGGTCATATTTATCCTGCCGTGGATTATCCCGACCTATATCAGCGGCTTGTTATGGAACTACTTCTTCCAATCGAACGGTATCCTCAATCAGGTACTGTCGGTTATCAGCGGGACGGCTGTCGAGACCATCTGGTTCAACGATCCGCTGACGGGCTTCTTCATCGTGTCGTTCATCAGCGCGTGGTATGCCTTCCCGTTTATCATGCTGGTCACCCTCAGCACGCTCCAGACCATCGACCCGAGTATCTACGAGGCGGCGATGATAGACGGCGCGTCATGGTTCCAGCAGATGATCCATATCACTATCCCGATGATCCGCTCCACCGTGCTGCCTTCGGTGCTCCTCACATCCATCTGGACGTTCAATAACTTTAACCTGGTGTATCTGGCGACGCGTGGGGATAACCGTTACGATATATTGGTCACCCGTATCTACGACTACATCCTGTACCCGCAGGTCGCGGCTCAGCAGGGATGGACGTACGGGTTTGCTTCGGCGTACTCGACACTCATATTCATCATCCTCTTGGTCTATATCTTTATATTCGCCAAGGCTTCTAAGATTACTGAAAAATCCTTCTAAGGAGAGGAAAATATGAAAAAATTCTACTTCCATATATTTCTGGTAATTCTCGCGCTCATTATCCTGATGCCTATCATCTGGATGGTGCTGGCGTCGGCGGTAAAAAGCACCCAGATACCGTTCATGTTCGAACGTATCTTCAAGCCGGAGAGCTTTAATTATAACGTAGAGGGGAATACCCTCAGCACCGTCTATAAGCTCGAGGGTATGAGCTCGAACATCACGTTCAAGTTCGACGCGCCCGAGCTCGCGGATCAGTTCATCATCGTACGCCTCCAGCCGAACATGCAGACCTATCAGGAGGAGTTGATGTACGAGGCGGTAGCCGCCGACCCCGCGCTCGAGCAGACCGAGAAGAAGCAATGGGTGATGTACTTTAAGCTAGACGCGAATAAGAACATCGTCCGCGAGAGTATCAAGGTCAATAACGCGTCTATCCTGAACTTCATGAATATTTTAACCTTCGACAACTATAAGGATATTTTCCGCGACCGCGGGTTCCGTAACTGGCTCGCGAACAGCGTGATTATATCCCTTTTGACCGGGTTAATCAGCGTATTCCTGGGCTTTTTCGCCGGATACTCCTTCTCGCGATGGAGATTCCCCGGGCGCAAGGTCGGGTTGATATGGGTGCTCACCACTCAGCTCTTCCCGCTCGCCATGATGCTCGTACCGTTCTATATCCTCGCTACCAACGTATTCCCGGAGGTCATCCCCGGACTCAAGCTGACGAACTCCATATTCGGTCTGATAATTATCTATTCGGCGACCGCGTTGCCGTTCGCGATATGGATGCTCAAGGGATATTTCGACACTGTTCCCGTTGACCTCGAGGAAGCCGCCGCTATCGACGGCGCGAGCCTGTTCCAGCTATTGTTCCTCATCCTGTTCCCGCTGACGCGCCCCGCTATTTTTACGGCGTTCCTGTTCTCGTTCGTACAGGCATGGAACGAATACGCGATCGCGAACCTGTTCCTGACGCTGGCGGATAAGTACACCTTGCCGGTCGGATTGCGCACCCTGCTGGACAACAACAATATGGCCGGTTTCGCGACCGCCGCGGTTGTGGCATCCGTCCCCGTCGTCATCCTGTTCCTGTCGATGAAGAAGGAGCTGGTGGAAGGCGCGACTTTGGGCGCGGTCAAGGGATAATTTAAAGTTAAAAAGGGTAACTATTTAAAATCCGTCTATCGAATTTACTATTTTGGGAGCTGTTATGCAGACGGGTGATAACCTGAACGGAAAGATCATCGAACTATTGGATGCGGATCTGGAGCGCCGGGACGATCTGGTCGATATGATCCGCAAACTATCCAATGAGTATAAAAACGAGGGCGAAGTCTGTAAACGTATTTTCCAGATTCTCGCCCATCTCGACCTCGAGGAAAAGGAAGCCGTCCGGCATTGGAACGCCATATCACGTCATAAGGGCGATATGGAAACCCGTTTGGGACGCTCGGTAGCGTTCCGTACCGCTCTCCTCGACTATTTCCTGACCGAGACCACCCTGATCAAGGCGCCGTCCATCGTCGAGTTTTATGTCTACGAGAGCGCGAAATACAATATCATGATCGACGACCTGACCGGGCTGTATAACCACCGTTTCCTACGGGAATTCCTCTGGAAGGAAACGAAGCGTTCCCTCCGCTATCATAAATCCTTCTCGATCGTCATCCTCGATATCGATAATTTCGAGGAAGTCAATACCCAATACGGCTACCTCGCGGGTAATGAGATCCTGAATTACGTGTCGAAGGTGATCGAGCATCATATGCGAATCGAGGATATCGCGGCGCGTTACGGCGGGGACGAATTCGTGCTGATCCTCCCGGAGACCGCCGGTGTGGGGGCG
This sequence comes from Brevinematales bacterium, assembly GCA_013177895.1. Classification (GTDB taxonomy): domain Bacteria; phylum Spirochaetota; class Brevinematia; order Brevinematales; family GWF1-51-8; genus GWF1-51-8. Next base: position 32,480 of record JABLXV010000001.1, read on the forward strand.
TTATCGTTCTGCGAGAGAATCAAGGAACTGATCGAGGAAGGGGATGTCGAATACGGCGACCGGACGATCGACGTCCGCGTGAGTATCGGCTATGCGACCTACCCGAGCGATCATGACGACCCGGTGGTTTTATTGGAATGCGCGGGTAAAGCGCTGTATCACGCTAAATTTATCGGTAAGGGAAGGATTGTGGCTTATTCTAAGAAGGACTTCGAGATATAAACGACACGGGTTCCGATTTATCCGTTACTTCTCTTTAGGCTTGGATTTCTTCTTATCACGGTACGCCGCGATCACCGCGATTATCGCCATCAGGAAGAATATCGCCATGACAGCAAGGGGCGAAAATTCATCGAAGAAGGGGTTCCCTATCAAAACCTGGTACAATCCGAAGCACAGCATAATAATCAGGAACGCTATAGAAACCACTCTTACAGAACGCTTCATACGTACCCCGTCATAAATTCTTCATGATGCCGGAAAGTTTCTGCCTGTCAAACAGGTCTACCGGCCGGTTCTCGGAGTATCTCATAGCCATAGGGGCGAATTTCCCGGTGGTGATATAGATAGAACGGATACCGTGCTGGAGCTTGGTACGTTCGACCAGCGCGGCGACCTCGTCTTCCATGATGTCGTTATTACTCCGCGAGATCATCACAAGCACTCTTCCGCCGCGGACATTCCGCCATTTCTGGGATTTCTCCACCCCCACTATCTGCACCGTATCGTCGCCCATCATGGAACTTTCTATTACTTCGTACCCCAGTCCGCCTACCACCTTCTGGCAGATATATTCATAGGTCGTAGGGGTCGCGGTCATCAGGTCTTTCAGTTTATCGTCGATACGGAGGTCTTCGTACTGCCCGAGTTTCGTCTGGACATCCTTGAAATTAGGCCGCATCTGCGAAACCTTCTCCCATTGTTCGACCGCTTCCAGAAGCCGGCGCTGTTTTTCGTACGCCAGACCCAGCGTATAACGGATGGATATCATCACATTCGTATCGTCGGTGGAGTATTTCAGCGAACGCTCAAAGTCCGCTATCGAGTTCTCGATATCCCCCATCTCGAGCTTGCACAAACCCTTCTGGAAGATGGACTTCACCTTCAGCAGGCTTTCCTTCGCCTTCTCGGATTCGTCGAACTCGGTGATCGCCTTCCCGAAGTTCCCCATCGCCTTCAGGATCATCCCCACATAGAAATGGGACTCGGAGTTCTTGGGCTCGAGCTTGAGACAGTTCATAAACGCGTTGAGAGCCTCGGTGGGATGGTTCATATCGTAATAGATCATCCCCAGAAGGAAGAAGCTGGGAGCGTGGTTATGGGTGATTTTCTGGACGCGTTCGAGGTAGGCGAGCGCCTGTTCGCGCATCCCGCGGTCGTAGAATATTTTCCCGATACTGTAAAGGTACTCGTAATTGTGGGGTTCGAGCTTGATGAGCAGGAGATACTCCTTCTGCGCCTCCTCGAACTGCCCGAACTTCATATAGATATCCGCGAGACGTTTGCGGATAACTTTCTCGGTCGCGCTTTTATTGAACTTGCCGGACGACAGCACCTGCTTGTATTCGACCAGCCCCATTTCGAGGTTCCCGCTGTAGTAATAACTTTCCGCGAGATAGAGGTGCGCGAGCGGGTTACTCTCGTCGTTCTTCAGAAACGTATTCAGGGAGTTGATGGCATCCTGATACTTTCCAGCCTCCATGAGCTTCTTAATGTTATCCAGTTTATGCGGATTCACCAGCGCGCGCATGAGATAAAACAATCCCAATCCGACCGCTATCAAGATTAATCCGCCAAGTATGATAATATCCATTCCTAACTCCCTAACTCATAAGATTCGGGGTCCTAGAGACCCGATAGATACGAATCCACTTTTCCTATATTTTCATATTTCGGGAACTTGGTTTTCAGTTCCGAAAACACCTTCTTCGCCTGATCGTTGTTCTGCTGGAGAATATAACATTCCCCGAGGCGGAAATACGCGTCCGCGTTCTTGCCGCCCGATAACTTGATCGACTTCTCATAATAGTTTACCGCATCGGGATAATTCTTCGTCTTATAGAAGATATCCGCGAGCGCGACCATCGTCTCGATATCCGTCGGGTCTTTATCGAGCGCGTTCTTGTACGCGCCGACCGCATCGTCGTAAATACCGCTCTTTACATACGCGTCGCCCATCCCCTTATATCCCATGCTGGAATAAGGGTTGAGGTCTACCGCCTCCTTGAAATTCTTCAACGCCTTGTCGTAATCGCCGCGTTTCAGATAAAGTGTGCCTAATCCTATATAAGCATCGGAATCTTTAGTGTTAAATTGAAGTCCTTTGTTGTAAGAGGCTTCCGCTTCGGTATATTCCTTCAGCGCTAGGTAACTATTGCCCAGATTGATGTGGGATGAGGCATAATCGTTCTTGAGCGAAATCGACTGCTGGTACATCTTGATCGCGCTCGCGTGATTCCCGAAATTCGCGAGCATCCGCGCGTAATTGTAGGCCGTAAGGAAATCCCCGCTGTCCATGCTATAGGACTTCTCGTATGCCTTCAGCGCCTTATTATAATTCTTCATTTCCTCATACGCGTTCCCCAGTTTCTGGTACGCCTTCGCGGTCGGGCTGACGGCGATACTTTTCTCGAGGAAATTTACCGATTTCTGATACTGTTTATTGTCATAGTAGAGATAGCCCACGTTCAGGAGGGGCTTGTAGTTCTCCGGGTCTTTCTGGATAGACTGCTCGAAGTACTTGAGCGCGTTATTGTTATCGTTCAGCTTCGAATAGGTCAACCCGAGGTTGTAATAGACTTTCTTATAATTCGGGTCGATGTCGATCGTGGTCGTGAACTCCTTGCGGGCGGTCTGGTAGTCCGCCTTGAGGTAAGCGATCACGCCGAGCATAAAATGCGCGTCCGCGTTATTGGGGTTACTCTGCACCGACTTGCTCAGCTCGCTGCGGGAGTCGTCGTAAAGTTTCTCGTCGAAAAATATCTTGCCGAGCGTATAATGCGCGGTCGGATGGTTCGGATCCTTACCGAGCGCCTGACGCGACTGATCCATCGCCTTCTGCTTATCGCCCTTCTCGTAATACGTAAGCCCTTCCTCCGCCCACGCGTCCGCGTTGTTGGGGTCGAGCTTCTTGGCTTCCTCGAACGAATCGACCGCCTTATCGTAATACCCCGCCTTCCGGTACTTGACGCCGTTGGCAATCAGCTGCTTCGCCTTCTCCTGCGGGGAGAGCCCGTCGGTCGGGAGAGTGACCACCGGTTCGGGCTTCTTTACCGTATCGACCGGCTTCTTGCCGGTATCGATACCGGTATCGGCGGGCGACGAATTCTGTACGATGATCGTCGGGTTCTGCTTCTGCGCGTCCTTGAGCTTCTTTTTCTCGATAATCATTTTACGGAGTTCGTCGATCTTCGGGTTATTCGGTTCGATATCTTCGGCGGTATCCACCAAGTCCAACGCACGGTCGAATTCCTCATAACGCAGGTATTCCTCGGCGCGCGCGAGCAGCTTCTGCACCTGCGGGTTCTGGCTGGTATCTTCGATATTGATAATATTCGTCATACCGCCGTTCCCCCACGGGTTCGCGGGATTGCCGGCGTTGAGGATAGTCATCACCGTGCCGAGCAGAAGCCCCAGAAGGAGAACCGCGTACCAGATAATAATCATCCTGCGGTCTTTCTTGTCGCCCTCGTCTTTCTTCGGCGCGCCGGGGTTCATATACTGGGTGATATCCTCCGACGACGCGGTCATCCACAACGGGGAGGCGTCGGTTTGCTTCGTTTCGGGTTTCTTCGGAGCCGTGGCGGGCTTTCCCTTCTTCGGGGGCGCCGATTTGATGGTTTGAGATTTTACGTTCGATTTGGGGGATTCTTTCTTCGGGGCGGCCGGTTTTGCTTTAGGGGCGGTTTTGGCCGCGGGTTTCACTGCCGCCGGAGCGGCTTTTTTCTTCACAGGCGCGGCGTCCGCTTTTTTAATAGCCGGCTTCTTTGCCGCCGTTTTCTTCCCGCCGGATGCGGGGCTTTTTCCTTGCGCGGCGGGGGCCTTTTTTTTGTCTTCAGCCATAGTTCCTCCCCTTACATCTCTATATCTTCCATCTGGGAATCCTCTCCCTTACCCTTATCGCCGGGCTTCACATCGCCCAGAACCCCTTCTATATCAGGAAGTTTCGTCGTCACCTGTACGCCCTTGTTCGTCGACTGAGTATTCGTCCCGCTCGCCAGTAAATCCACCCCGTCGGGCGGAAACTGGAAATTGGTCGCTTTCAGTATCTCAATCGCCTTCATAATATTCGTTGTCTGCGGTCCCTGCGGCGCGAGCGCGATATAGCTTTCCCATTCGCGTATCACCGATTCCTTATCCCGCAGACGGTAATACGCCATCCCCTTCGCCCAGTATGTCTGAGTCATCCCGGGGTTCATCGCGTAGGACTTATTAAAATACGCGATGGAATTCGTGTAGTCCTTCTTCAGGTAGTACGCATATCCCATCTGGTACAGCACAGTCGACTGAAAATCCGCGGCGCCCGAAAACTCGTAAGCGACCAGGTAATTATCGAGGGCGGAATCGTATTCCTTGTTGTTCAGGAACAGGTACGCGTTGCCGAGGTAAAAATAGACATTCGCGTCATGGTACCCTTCCTGTATCGCCTTCTTGAACGAGCCGATCGACTGCAGAAATTTTTTCTGCTTGTAGAACGCCATTCCGGCCTTATAATTAGGGTTATCTTCCACACTGTAGACAATCGCCAAGCCCAGAAGCATGATGAATAACGCCGTAACTATCCGGGTCATTTTCCGCTCCTTATGGACATCTCATCTTATACTACGCGGTAAACACTTCATTATAACATTCCGCGTAACTTCCGATTTGCCCATAGTACAATATATCCCGCATTCTTATTTTCGGCAATATATCGGCTTGCATAAGTAAAACAGCCGCGATAACCTGAGTATTATTCCGCGCGATCCCGAATAAAAAAATCATTTGAGAAATACGCGCGAAAATATTTCCCCACATAATTTTAGCGTTAAATAGCAATAAAGTCAACTGCTGCGCAGGCTAAACCCGACTCCACGGATGGAGAAGTCCCGCGTGCACATGGATGTGCAGAAGCGGGACGACCCGCAGGACGCGGGAAGTCCCGCAGCGACAGCTTGCCTTCCGTTTCCTACGGGAGGGGATGTGCAGGAGCGGGACGATTTCATTCTCCAAACTTTATTCAAAAAATTCCCTGCTATATAGAAGCTATTCGGTAAACACATCACTCAGGCTTCGACAGGCTCAGCCTGACCGGAGCAAGCACTTTACCCGAAGCACGGGTAGCATTCCCGCAGGGTAACTGTATATTTCCACCGGCCGCCGAGCGCAGCCGAGGCGCGACCATCAAGTGTCCATGAACGCCACCCGAAGCACGGGTAGCATTCCCGCAGGGGATGCCGATGGGTGTGAATAACCTCTATATCATGCTTCGGCAGGCTCATGCTTCGGCAGGCTCAGCATGACTCTGCGCGCAACATCTATATTCCCGCGGGGGATGCCGGCTTAAATTAGTACGTAAACTCCGGGAGAGATGAGAACGGATAGATGGGGTTATGGATGAGGTAGCCGTCGCCGCCGAGATACTTGATCTCCTTGCCGTTCATCGAGAACGAGACTCCCTGCACCGCGGTAAACTGCGCGGCGGTATAGACGATCTGGTAAATCTGTATCTGGTAGCCGAGCGTACCGTAGGAGTTCTGCCCGAACGCGTCGGTAAAATCGATAGTGGCGATGCCGCCTGTGATGCTGATACTGCGGATTTTCGTCTGGTACGGGATATAGTTCTCGATATCGCCGTCCCCCCGGTAGGAGATCAGCAGATTGAGGGTATCCTGTAATAACGTCTGGCTGACCGGGACTACCGCCTCGACGGGTATCAGGCGCACCTTGGTAGCGGACGTTTTCCCGAGATATAACGTTACCTTGATTTCTTTTTCGCCCGGTAACGCGTTGGTCTGCTCGATTAACGGATTAACGACGGCCGCGTTCGTTTTCATAGTGTTGGTGTTCAGGGGTGAATTGTTGGTGGAAATAAGTTTACCGAATCCGCCGTCGTAGAGCGTCTTGGAATAGGAGATAAAAAACGCGATAACTCCGGCGGTGACAATCCATATTAACGGGGTATACTTGCCGGTCTTGCGTTTTCTGCTGCGCGACGAGGTCTTTTTTTCAGGCATCGACTACGATATTTCTTCTTCTTTCGCTACAAGGAGTTCGTAGAAAGCCTGCGGAGTTTTCACCTTTTCAATCGCTTTCTCGAGATCGGTCTTCTCGTAGATCTCGGCGATAATCCTCAGGACTTCGAGCTGCTCGTGCGGCGAATAGTCGTCCGACGCGATCGCGGTAAAGAAAAGGTGCGACGGCTTCTTGTCATAAGCGTCGAAATCCTTCCCTTCGGGATCGTAGACCACAATCAGATGCATTCCATCGATACGCGGGCTGCGCCCGTGCGGGATAGCAAGGCCGTTACCGACTCCGGTAGACCCTTTTTTCTCGCGTTCGAGGATAGCCTTGAACACGTCCTTCTTATCGATACCGGGATGCGATAGGGATAAAAAGTCCGCGAGTTCCTGCAATATATCTTCTTTGGTCTTTCCTTCCAATCCGACCTTAACATATTCCGGCTTTAAGAGTTCCGCCAGTTTCATAACCGCCTCCATCCAAATATTTATTGGAATAGCTCTAATAATTAGAGTATTATAATTCAATTCGTAAATAAAGACAACTTAAATTTCATTATCTAATTTAACTTTTGTACCCACAAACGAATTCCCGTAAAAATCGAAAAACTCCTTCATCGTATGCAGGTGACGGATATTCTGCAGGAGCGTATTCTCATGCATCCGGTAAAAGAAATTATCCCCGTTCAGGAAATCTTCCACATATTTTACGCCGAACCCGTTTTTTTTGCAATATTCTTCAATCGATTTTAACACTTCCAAATCGAACACTAAAAACGTGTGGGGTTCTATCTCGATTACTTTATTTTTAAAGTTTTCCTTGACCTGCGAGGACTCCTGCGAGTTCAGCTGGATGATCTTGTATTGCTTCATATCATGGATATCCAAACTGCCGATAAAACTCTCGATGCCGGTCACTACGTTTTCCGGGAGTTCGTGCTTGGAGTGCTTGGCGAGGAACTTCAGAATCTCGTCCTTCTTGATACCGTAGGCGAACGAACGGTAGATCGACTCCTTGGTGATCTTGAATATCGAGATAGTCTGGATAGTGACCGGTTCCGCGATCACGGCGAGCTTCAGGAGCACCTTGGGCTTCAGATACGGCTCGACAATCACCTCATAATTCGGCTCGACTATAAAGCTCCGGTTCTTGAACTTCGCGGAGAAGTCGGCGTTCTTCAGGAGAGAACTATGGGGTTCGTTCATTATTATATAATCCTTCGCGATTGAGACCGAACCCTCGTCGCTGCGTTTGATAGCCGCGATATTCTCGTTCTCGAGCGCCTTCACGAAAAACGTGAATTTCAGCTCCTGGTGCTGAATGTACTGTTTGAGGTTTTTTACCTCGTTCTTCAGCACGAAGTACATTTCGCAGTTCAGGAAATAGAAAAATAATTCCCGCAGCGATAACCCGTTAGGACGGTTAGCCAGTATCTTCAATGTCATAAAGTAGCTTTTTTTGAAATCGAACTTGTCCATAAATTTATACAGGAACACGATAAAGAGCTGTTCGTTCACCGAGAGGGAAACGATACGTTCGAATATGTTCTTATTGACTACTATCCGGTTATTCAGCTTCTCGAAAAACCCGAACTGCGAGAGCTTTTTTATAATATTATCGATCCGTTCCTTCGGGGCGAAATCGGAGAAATAGTCGGACATTTTCACAAAGTCGATCTTGTGGATTTCGTTGGTCTCGGAACTGCGCGGAGAGAATGTCACAATATACGACAGCATCCCCGCGATCAGGGTAATATGCTGATAGGTGGAAAGTTCCTCACGGAGTTCTCCGAGCTCGATATTTTCTTCGTTCTCAGTCGGGGCATACCCCTCTTCTTCCATAATCGCCGCGATACTGTCGAGGAACACTTTAGGTGCGAACAGGAGATTGTACCGTTTCAGCCGCTCCAGCTTGAATAAAAGGAACTTTCCCATCAGGGATTCTATTGTTTTGCGGACGACTGCCGCGTCGAACTTATAGATCATCGAAATTATCCCTATCATCGAATCGATCTGCTCGAACACGAGCCATCCGAAGCATTGGTTCAGTATATAGACTAGAAGACGCTCGTCGCTGTTTAACTGCGAATAGATTTCCCTCGCGTTCTCGCGGAAATACGAATAGACATGGTGCATTCTCGACGTGTTTTCACTGGTGTACAGCGATAACTCATGGTCTTTTTGCAGGTAGAAGTCGGCAATTTTCTTTACCAGTTTGGGTTCTTCCGGTATCATCCTGTCCATCGCAGGGAGTTCCATAAACGGAACCATCTCGTTATTAACGGTCAGCATAAGTTACCCTATTCGCCGGTTTCGGACAGGACAAGCGGCATAGAAAGCTCGCCGTTCTCCTGTTTATTGGAATAATCGACAATCGTATATTTATAGCCCTGTTCCAAAAGGAACATCTGCCGTTTTCTGGAAAAATCCTCTTCCAGCGTATCCTTCGAGACCAGCGCGTAGAAGTAGGATTTCCCGGAATCGGGACGAAGTATCCGTCCCAGACGCTGGGCTTCCTCCTGACGCGACCCGAACACTCCCGATATCTGGATCGCCACATCCGCGTCGGGAAGGTCGATCGAGAAATTCCCCACCTTCGATATCACGAGAGCGGATATCTTTCCCGCCCGGAACGCGTCGTATATCTCGGTACGCTCGTTGTTCGGCGTGCTTCCCGTTATCAGCGGGAGGTCGAACAGTTCGGCGATCTCGCGGAGCTGGGTCAGGTAATGCCCGATGATGAGGATATGATGGTTCTTATAGCGTTTGATGAGCATGTCGATCATATCGACCTTATTGGGGTTCTCGCTTGCGATACGGAATTTGGTGCGGTTGTTGGCGTTTTTATAAAATTCGTAACCCTCCGAAGTCAGAGGGATGCGGATTTCATAGCAGAACGCCTCCGCGATCCAGCCTTCCTTCTCGAGCGTCTTCCACGGGTACTCATAGACCTTCGGCCCGATGAGCGTGAAGACCTCCGTCTCGAGATTATCCTCCCGGACCAGCGTCGCGGTCAATCCCAGACGGCGTTTGCTCTGAATTGCGGTCGTCATCCGGAAGATCGGCGCGGGCAGGAAATGCACCTCGTCGTAAATAATCAGGCCCCAGTTCTGGCGGCTGAATATGTCCATATTACGGAACCCGCCCTCGGAATTCTTCCGGTATATCAGCATATTATAGGTCGTAATCGTGATCGGGCGGATGCTTTTCTTATCGCCCGTGTATTCCCCGATCTGATCCTCGGTCAGCGTCGTCTTGTCCATGATCTCGCGTATCCATTGCCGTACCGAATCCACGCTGGTGGTGATAATCAGGGTGTATTCCTTGATATCCTGCATGATGCCGATACCGACCACCGTCTTCCCGGCCCCGCACGGCAGGACTATCACGCCGCTGCCCTCTCTCCACTTCGAGAAGCTGTACACCCCTTCGGACTGGTAGTAACGCAGCGCGAAACGCTGGTTGCCGAGGGTGACTGCGCGGAGAGTGATATCGAGACTGTTGCCGCTCTCGTACCCGGCGATATCGTGCACGGGTATCAGGTGACGGATGAGGGTCGCCTTCAACTCGCCGCGGTACTTCTTCTCGAATACGAAACTCCCGTCGTCGTCTTTTTTCGCGTAATCGGCGGTAAATTTTTCTACTTTTTCGGTGATTTTAGGATTGTTGATTCGGAGGCGCAGATTTTCCTCGCCGTCCTTCTCGAGGATGACCTGCCCGTAGGCGAGATAGTGCCGTTTCACATACTCGACAATATTCTTCGGGATGTCATATTTTTTATACTGCTCAAGAATTGCGAGTATGGATTCCAACGGCATACCGTTCGCCGCCGCGTTCCATAAGGAAATCGGCGTGATCCGGTAAAAATGCAGGTGCTCCGGGGTTTTTACCAATTCGGAAAAACCGATGATCTGTTTCCGCACCTCATCGAAATCCGGATGATGGGTGTCGAGCAGAAGCGTCTTGTCGGATTGTACTACCATGGCTTTTTTTCCGGTCATGCAGTCACCCTATCCCCTGTATCGGTCAATAGTAAGGACATATTTTAAAGAGAATAGGCGGGGATGTCAAGCCGTAAGGGTGTTTTTTTCTCACTTTCCATAACATGCGGCGCCTTACTGAAATTTGACGATTTATTGTTTTTATATTATAATATATTAATATATATGGAGCGGATCAACATGATAGAAATCAGAGAGGAATACTGCCCGCAGAACCATCCCTGCCCGGTCATGCGGATATGCCCGGTAAGCGCGATCACCCAGAAGGGTTACGGCGCGCCGATTGTCGATATGGAAAAATGCACGGGATGCCGGAAGTGCGTCCGCGCGTGCAGTACGTTCGCATGGGTGGAAGATAAAGTCCCGAATACGCCGCAATAGGGTTTTGGAAAGGGATACCCGCGCGGATATAGGGCTTGATGACGACGTAGCAATTTTTTAATATTTTCTGTCACTGCGATACCGCAACGCGGTGAAGCCGTCTATTTTTTCCTTAGAAGTATAAAAATAGATTGCTTCGGTACTGGTTCGGCAAGCTCACCATGACACCTCGCAATGACAAAAAACAATTCGTCAACACACCCATATAGGGTGCGTTTTATAACTCTCCACAGGACAGATCGCTTCACCGTTCGGCTTCGCTCACGGTTCGCGATGACATCAACCCGTAACAAGCCGCGCATAGCGAGCGTAGCCGCAATGTCACCCTGAGCCTGTCGAAGGGCAATCACGCGTGCAGCCGGGATGCACTCCCGTCATCCTGAGCCAGTCGAAGGATGTTTGCCGGGCGCAGCCGAGGCGCTACTTCAGCAGCGACCCCAGTATCCCCCGGAACAGGCTTGCCCCTGCGTTCGCCGCGGCATTCTTCGCCGCAGTCTTCGGCGACCCGCCAAATCCTCCCATTCCGCCTAATCCGCCTAGCACGCCCAATCCGCCTAATATCCCCGCTAGGCCCGCGGCCTGATTTCCCTTCATATGCGGCTGCTGACCCATACGCTGCTGCTGCTGCCGATCGGGTTGTCCCTGTTGTGCCTGCTGTTGCTGCTGAGTCTGTACACGTTTCATCAGCACTTCATACGCCGATTCGCGGTCGACGTCCTGATCGTACTTTCCCTGAAGCCCCGACGCGCTCATAATTTGGGTACGCGCCGACGGGTCGATCGGGCCGATGTGGCTGACCGGCGGGCAGATTAACGCGCGCTCCACCGGTTCGGGCACGCCGTCCGCCCCGAGGAACGACAACAACGCCTCACCCACTCCCATCTGCGTGATCGCTTCCTCGACATTCACCCCCGCGTTCGCGCGGAACGTCTCGGCGGCGGCTTTCACCACCTTCTGATCCTTCGGCGTGTACGCGCGCAGGGCATGCTGGACACGGTTACCGAGCTGGCCGAGGATACTGTCGGGCACATCGGTCGGGTTCTGTGTGACAAAGAAAACCCCCACCCCCTTGGAACGGATCAGGCGAACGACCTGCTCGATCTTCTGCAGAAGCGCCTTGGGGGCGTCCGCGAACAGCAGGTGAGCCTCGTCGAAGAAAAATACCATCTTGGGCTTCTCGAGATCGCCGACCTCGGGGAGCTGTTCGAAAAGTTCGGAAAGCATCCACAGCAGGAACGTCGAATAAACCTTCGGCGCCATAATCAGGCGGTCCGCGGCGAGGATATTCACCATCCCCATCCCGTTGGCGTTCACCCGCATCATATCGTTGATATCGAGGGCGGGCTCGCCGAACAGCATTTCCGCGCCCTGTTCTTCGAGCGCGAGGAGGTTCCGCTGGATGGACTGTATGCTGATCTCCGATACCTTACCGTACTCGGTCGATATCTTATCCGCGTTCTCTACGAGAAAATTCAGCGTCGCGCGGAAATCCTTCATATCGAGAAGGAGAAGCCCGTTCTCGTCGGCGACCTTGAACATCAGGGAAATATTCCCGCTCTGGACATCGTTCAGGTCGAGGAGGCGCGAAAGGAGCATAGGGCCGAGCTCGGAGATTGTCGTGCGGATACGGTGGCCTTTCTCGCCGAAAATATCCCAGAACGCGACCGGGCATCCGCCGAAGTTATACGGGGGCAGGCCGAGCTGTTCGATACGTTCGTCGACCTTGGGGTTTCCGCCGCCGGGTGCGCTGATGCCGGAAAGGTCGCCCTTGACGTCCGCCATAAACACCGGCACCCCGATACGGCTGAAACTTTCCGCCATCACCTGCAGCGTCACCGTTTTACCGGTGCCGGTCGCCCCGGTGATATACCCGTGACGGTTCGACATCTTCGGTATCAGCGTTATATCCTTATTAGACTTAGCGATCAGTAAATTATTGACTGCCATAAAAAACTCCTTTCTACTGCATTTTTTCTATAATCCTAACTTTTTCTCGATAGCGCTCAGCCGTTTTTCAAGCTCGGCGTTCTTCGCCTTCAGCGAATCGTTCTCCTTCTTGAGGGCGGAGAGTTTATCTTCCTGCTGAAGGATATACAGGAACGCCTCCTCGAGCTTTTGCAGGGTCAGGGTCGCCTGTTCCTTGAGGAATAACCCGTCCTTTTTCACCTGCTCCGCCGACGGCATCCCCGGAAGGTGCCCGTTGGCATGGATGTACTCCGCGACTTTCGGGAGCGACATCAGCGCATACCCCGGCGCGAACACGAAATCGGGGTATTTCGCGACATCGGTAATCAGGTCGCCGGAGATTTTGATATCCCCGAGGACAACCAGTTTCGCATCGGGGGCGGAACTCCCGATACCGACATTCCCGTTACTCGCGATTGTGATGCAGGAATTGTTCTTTATCCCGAACGTCATGGTCTTACTATAATTGTTGAACGCGATGACGGCGGATTTGGTATCGTTCTGGTCGCCGAAACGGATGCCCACCTGAAGGGTGGACGGCGCGAGGAGGGTCATGTATGAATTGAAGTCGCTCTCGATAATCGCGCTGACGTAGGAATCGATATAGTACGGCCCGACCGACCCCTTTTTCACATGGAGCATCGCCCCGGGGACTGAGGTGCCGATACCGACACGCCCGTTAGTCAGGAGTATCAACTGCGGAGGCAGCGAAAGGTCGTCCGATCCGGCGGGCGACACCCTGAACCCCATGCCGTACCCCAGGTAGGAATACATGGTCATCAGGAGAGTGGACGATGCGAGGCGCACGAACGGTTTCCCGGCCGAGTCGAACATCTCCATCCCGCCCTTGCCGAATTTCGCCTGTACGGGCTTGTTATCGATGGAATACGCGATATGCAGGGGATATTCGGGACTGATGAGACCGATGCCGACATACGAACCCTTGACAGTCATCTGCCCGCCGCTCACCTTCCACATCATACGGCCGTCGAGCAGGAGGTTCTCCATATCGATACCGCCGTTCGCCCAGTTGTAGAGTACATTGAAGTTGGAATTAAAGTCCGTGGATTTTATTAACGCGCCGGGCGCGAAATCGTACGGTTTCTTAACCGCCGCCGCATGGACTATCAGGGGAAATAAAAATAACAGGGTTATACCGGATAAAACGGCTCTTTTTATCATCGTGACCTCCGAATGATTCACTGAATACCATTTTAGCATGAAGCTGGGAAAAAGTTAAGATTTTAAGAATTTGACCTATGCTTGATGGAGAAGACGGCTTACCGTATCCAGAAATTGCGGGATTTCATAGGGCTTTTTAAGGAATGGTATTCCCTGCTCGTCAAAAAAACTGCCGTCGAGCTGTTTTTCCACATATCCCGAAGTCGCGATGATTTTTATAGCCGGATCGATATTTTTCAGGTAAAGGATATATTCCATACCGAAACCGTCGGTGAGTACCAGATCGGTAAATACCAGCGAAATTTCGTCTTTTTTATTGTGGTAGATATCCTTTGCTTCCGCGATAGTACCCGTAGTCAGCACCCGGAAACTGTTCTTTTCCAGAACCCGCCGCGCGAACTCGGCCAGCGCCTTTTCATCCTCAACCACAAGAATCAGTTCTCCGTTACCGTCGACGGATTTTTTCGCCGCGGGAACCGTTATAACCTGCGACGGGGATAGGCGAGAATCAAGCGCGGGAAAATAAATCTCGAAACGCGTCCCTTTTCCCAAATCGCTCAGCACATGGATATACCCGTCGTGCTGTTTGACAATCCCGAATACGGTAGGCAGGCCGAGCCCGGTTCCCTCCCCGACGCGTTTAGTGGTAAAAAACGGCTCGAAAATTTTCCCCACTGTTTCCTGCGACATACCGATACCGTTATCCTCGATAGTCAGACGGACAAAATCCCCGCTGACGGGATCGGGAACGGCCGGGATAGTCCTATTTTGAAAATGCTCGATGCCGGTGGAAATGGTTATTCTCCCGCCGTTCGGGAGCGCGTCATGGGCATTCACCACCAGGTTCATCAGGATTTGCTCTAACTGGCTTCTATCGGCCTTTATCGGGGGAATTGCCGGATCGGGTTGTATCAGCAGTTCGATATTTTCGTGAACCACCCTGATCAGCATCTTCTCGAGATGGGTGAGAATCCCGTTCAGGTCGAGAACTTTAAAATCGAGCACCTGTTTCCTGCTGAACGCGAGGAGCTGGCCGGTCAGCGAGGTCGCGCTGATGGCGGCTTTGAATATCTCGTTCAGACTCTCGCTCATTTCAGAACCTTGTTCCGATTTAATAAGCAGTATCTCGGTATATCCGCGGATAATAGTCAGGAGATTATTGAAGTCGTGCGCGATTCCACCCGCCAGACGCCCGATGGCCTCCATCTTCTGAGACTGGTAGAACAGCATTTCCTTGCTCTTCAAGTCCTCCTGAGTCTTTAAAATCTGGGAAATGTCCTGATAAGTATGAATAACACCGATTAATTCGCTATGGAAATCGAAGAAAGGCTTGGAATTCACATAGCAGGGAACCGGGGTTTCGTCGCTCCGTTCCCATACCAACTGGCTCTCGCAATGTTTTTCTCCCTCCAGGATTCTTTTATTAGGGCATTTTTCAGAAAAACACTCCTCGCTTCGAAAAACCTGGTAACATTTCGAGCCTATGATATCTTTCAGGTCTAGTTTGGCAAGCGCACAGTATTTTTCGTTGGACATAATCACATTATACCCTTTATCGATCAGGCACATTCCTACCGGCGAGGAATTGAAAATCTGGTTCAATTGATAATAAGTCTCGTAGATTTTCATATCTTTATTTTCAATTACTTTTTTCAGGTCGTCATAACGCTCCAGCTGGCGCCCCAACTCCTCCTCCTGTTCCCGTATCTGGGTTATTTCCATCGAGACGCCCAGAACGCACATCTCGTCCAGATACCGGAACGGGGTTTTTATCGTCCTGAACCACCGGACTTTTCCATCCCTGGAAGTCACGCTTTCCTCGGGTATGATTATAGGTTTCCCTGTCTCGAGGACTTCTTTTTCATCGCGTATCATTAACCCGGCTTCGGATTCAGTGATCATTCCCGCTGCCGCCATTTCCATCGCGGTTTTACCGAGCAATTCCCCGAGACGGATACCGAACACCTCGCAGGATGACTTATTCGCGTGGAGAATCCGTAAATTTTTATCCTTGACATAGATACGGTTAGGCGAAACATCGAACACATGACGGAGAAGTTCCTCGTTGTCGGAGAGTTTTTTCTGCGCGCGGTAACGTTGGATAGCCCATCCGTAGTATTCCCCCAGACGGATCACGGACTTCAGATCCAGATTGGTATAATCATTCGGGGAATTTGCCAACGCAATCTGCCCGATCACTTTGCCCTCGAACTTCACGGCAACCGATAAAAACCGTACGATCGGGATATGCCCCTCGGGAACTCCTCTGGAAGCGGGATGTTCTCCCGGAGAATTAGTATAGAAGGATTCACCGGTATTCAGGGAATATCCGTGCAGGCCGGAAAATTTCCCCCCGGCATCCCGTGGAAATACAGAACACTTATCAGCCTCGCTGATGCCGCACCCCGTTTCCATCATTTGTACAAGTGTGTGCGCCACATTATCCCCGGTGACCGGGTCGATTTCAGAGACATATCCATGCTTACTGCCCGTCAATTCCAGAGCATGGGTTAAAATCAGGGAGGCGATTTTCGGTATGGATGTATCCTGATAGTTAAGGGGCATATAGATTTCGGATAGAATTCTATTCATTTCCATTTCTTTCGAGAGCACGGTTTCAGAAAGTTTCTCTTTAGAAAAATCGATGACGGTAGAAACCGCCCCATGGAATGAACCGTCCTTATTATAAAACGAAGCGGTCTTTACAGAGGTATAAACTTCTCTGCCGTCCTTATGCAAAAAGACTATGCCGGTTTCTTTTGTCGTATCAGTGTTTTTTTGAGGCAGGAAATCGCGGGCAGTTTTTTCCGATCCGGGAGATATAAAATATGAAAGGGGTTTATCCGTCATTTCACAGGCGCTGTACCCGAGCATGGAAGCCATTACAGAATTGACGAAAATAGTGTTTCCCGACTTATCAAATACCCAGACTCCCTCTCTGAGGCAACCGGATAGCTTCAGGAAAAATCCCGTATCCCCGGATAAATCATTTTTCAGCAATAATGCATTAAGATCGAGTTCTCCCTCTAACCCCGCTTCAGTTTTTTTAGTTTCCGCCATACATTACGCTAAAGTACGTACGGAAACCAAGAGACCAGAAATCTCATACTGAACTCCCGGAATATATTACCTGATTATTATATCAGATATTGTTGAAATATAACCAGTTTTTATTAAATTTTTCAGAGAATCTTTCAGATAATTTTTACCGATTTCAATAGACATTTCTCAAAAATCGAATTATGCTAATGCATCGATAAAAACATATTATTTTAGGAGGCGAATATGGCACCTTATGAAGAAGTTACCCATACCGGTTGGGGCGGTAACATTAAAAACAGTTTCACGGGCTTTCTTGTAGGTATCGTAATGTTTATTGCCGCGTTTCCGCTTCTTTGGTGGAACGAGGGCCGTGTTAATTTAGCGAATATCGCAAAAACCAGCGAGGTCGCCGAAGCCGGACAAGCCGGGAATATGAACGGTAAGTTTGTTTCGGTCACAGGGGAGATCAGCGCGGACAACCCGGTGTACGACACCGTGTTTATGAAGTCCGGGAAGTATGTTGTCGTCAACCGCTCTGTCGAATACTATGCATGGGAAGAAGATGTTCATACCAAGACTAAGAAGAACGTCGGCGGCTCAAGCGATACGGTCAAGACATACACCTACAAGCTCTCATGGCAGTCCAGTCCTAAATCCGTGGGTGATTTTAATTCCAGCGGGGTCAATCAATGGGAGAACGAACGCAACGTAGTCATCAAGAACGTTGTGGAAAGCTATTCCAGCGACTCCTTCAAGGCCAATACCGCAAAAATCGGTAAATGGATTATCGATCCCGATAACATCAATATCGACGTCCCCGGCGAGAGTATTTCACTCAGCGATAAAAACGCCAAACTCTCCGGCAAAATGAAGATTACCGACGGGAAATTTATTTATATTCCCTATCTCGCATCTTCTACCGGCGAAAATAATTTCAACGATATCCGTATCAGTTTCAACGGGCTCGAGAACGGCACTAAAATGACCGCGTTCGGCGAGGCCAACGGGAACTCCCTCGACTCGTACAAATATAGCGAGGACGAGAACGAACCCGCCTTCTCGCGCGTACTGCTGGGCGACCGTGCAACCGCTATCTCTACCCTCAACGCCGAGCACCAGATGCTGACATGGATACTCCGCGGCGTCGGATTCCTTCTCATGTGGATAGGCCTGTCGTCCTTATTCGGACCGCTCGTATCGGTACTCAACGTTCTCCCGTTCCTCGGGGACGTCGGCGGCGCTATCATCGGTATCATCACCTTTGTAGTCGCGGCGGTACTGAGCTTCCTGACTATCATTATCTCGGCAATCTTCCATAACATTATCGCCCTGATTATCGTCGCGGCGATTATTATCGCGCTGATCGTGATCGTGATGGCTACCAAGAAGAAAAAAGCCCCGGCCGTTCAGTAAAATTTCTATTCAAATCATACCCCCGCTTGCTCCCTAAGGGAAAGGCGGGGGTTTTTATTTTTCTCTATTATTTCCCGTTTAGTTGTGGAAAAATCCCCCGTCCTGTATTATAATATACACGTATTCAGATACTATTGGGGGCGTTTCCTTAGGGTGTGACGGGAGGAAGCGTGGATATAAAAAAACGTGAGAAATTCTGCTTTCCGAAGGGCAGACTGAAAGCGCTGGTTTTGAGCTATGACGATGGGAGCGAGCACGACCGCCGTCTGATCGATATGATGAATGCGAACGGGATTCGCGGGACGTTCCACCTGAACTCCGGGAAGCTCGGCGGGGCGTACCATGTCCTTCCCGGCGAGATATCCACCCTCTACAAGGGGCACGAAGTCTCCTCGCATACGGTCAATCACCTGCATCTCGAACAGCTTGACGATACCGAGCTCCGCCGTGAAATCCTGAACGACCGCAAGGCGCTGGAAGACCTGACCGGGTATCCCGTGCGCGGGATGTCTATCCCGTTCGGCACCTACGACCAGCGTGTGCTGGACCTCCTGCCGGAACTCGGCATCGAGTATGCGCGCGGCGAGGAGTCCGGCGATTCCGGTAAATTCGACCTCCCCAAATCCTTCATCCTTTGGCCGTCAACCGCACACCATACCAACGCGCTCCAGCCCGCCGAACGTTTTCTCAGCCTGATCCCCCTGAAAATGATGCTGTTCATGGTGTGGGGGCATAGTTACGAGCTTGACGGATTCCTGTCAACCGACACCAGCAAGGGATGGAAATATATGGAGTACCTTTGCGAACGCCTCGGCGGTCAGAAGGAAATCTGGTATTCCACGATGGTCGACGTGATGGACTATCTCAAGGCGATCGATCAGGTGAAGTTCTCCGCCGATGAGACTATCGCCTATAATCCCTCCGCCCTCTCCGTCTGGCTGAAGAACGACGACTCGCCGATAGAAGTAAAAGGCGGCGAACTGAAAAAACTCTCCCTGCCTGAATAAAATGATAATCGACTCTCACTGTCATTTCGGCAACACCCCGCGTTTTCATTGTCCGCTTACCCTGCTTGTCGATTCGACGCTATCCGGCGGGAATTATCCCCCTCGTACGCGGACGACGTCTTATGGCGGAACTCCGCGCGGCTGTTCCGTCTATCGCTCTAAATTTTACCGTCACCCGAAATCCTTGTTCCCCGTCACCCTGAGCCCGTCGAAGGGTAGATACACGACTAAGCAACCGGTCAATCGGTAGAACGCTTCTACCACTCTACACACATTTTTGACAAAGTCTCATTATTATAGTACGATTCTATTCCCGGAGGTTACTATGCCGCGTTTAGCATTGCTCTTTCTCGTCCTGTTCCTTGCGCCTATCATCCTGTTCGCCGATAAGATCGAGCCCGGCCTTAACGGGAAACTCGGGGCGACCGCCGGTTCAGGATCGCTCGACCTCTCCGCCCTCAATTCCCGTTTCTCTGCATACGGCTACCCCGCCCTGCCCGAATGGTACTTTACCCTCGGCGGGATATACCAGCTCTCCGACGGGGGTATTATCGCGGAGTTCGAATACCTCCGCTATATCAATAATTCCGCTACCGGTAACGGGTTTATCGCGACCGCCGGGGGATGGTGCTCATGGGTAAACGTCGGGTATGCATTGATCAATCTGCCGTTTTTACAGATTT
This sequence comes from Brevinematales bacterium, assembly GCA_013177895.1. Taxonomy (GTDB): domain Bacteria; phylum Spirochaetota; class Brevinematia; order Brevinematales; family GWF1-51-8; genus GWF1-51-8. Next base: position 52,372 of record JABLXV010000001.1, read on the forward strand.
ACCCGATTGCGGGGATCGGCGGCGGCACATTGAGCGTCAAGGTGACCGAAGATTTTTCCGTTAACGGGTTCGACAATATTCTCTCTCAGACGAATAAAATCATCGAGCTGGAAAAAGCGACCTATACCGCGTTCATCGGCGGCGGGGTGGATTTTGTGATCGATATGGGCCCGGAGTCTCAGGTCGATCTCCTGCTTGGAGCGCGCGCGGGATATGTGTTCGACCTGTCCGGCTCGTCGGGATGGTCGTCACTGGGAGTCTCGCTACCCAGCGGGCCTTCGTCGGGATTCTCCGGCCCCCTCATCCGCGTCTTCATCGGCATCTACGAATAGCGACCCGCACGATGCGGGAAGTCCCGCGATGACAGGATGTCATAGAGCGGGGCGACATTGCACGATGCGGGGAGTCCCGCGATGACAGGATGTCAAGGAGCGGGGCGACATTGCACGATGCGGGAAGTCCCGCGATGACAGGATGTCATGGAGCGGGGCGACATTGCACGATGCGGGGAGTCCCGCGATGACAGGATGCCAAGGAGCGGGGCGACATTGCACGATGCGGGGAGTCCCGCGATGACAGGACGCCCACTGCGTGACGGCTATCCCCGATATGAAGCGAACACCTCATATTAGAATATAGCCCGCGATAGCAGGGTATCCATTAATAGTGTAACCAGCGACATAGAAATATCACCCTTCGACTGCGCTCAGGGTGACGGCGTTTCCCATTAGCAGGTTATCTTCTTCGATACCGTTTATCTATAATTCAATCAACATCAAATCGTTAGCCGTCATGCAATGACCTTCCGGCGGATAATCATATCCCACGCGAGCTTGAACACCGACGTGACAAGCGACAATCCGCCAATCAGCGCCCAGATACTCCAGTCGTAGATCGGCAGGGTCTTGAATACCAGGTTCAGCGGGGGAACGAACACAATCGCCGCGATCATCCCAGCGGTCACGAGGAAGAAGGATTTCAGGAGCTTGTTCGGCGCGGTAAGCCGTTTCAGGAAACGCCCGTCGCGCAGCATGAACACGTGCATCTGCGGCGATAAAAGGGTTATCGTGAACGCCGCCGTGCCCGCGAGAAGGAGACGCGCTTCGTCGAACTTCTTCGCCGCATCGGACGGGATAAACGCCGCGAACGACGTAATCGCCGCGATGTTTTCAGGGGTGATATAATGATAGACCAGCACATACCCGAGGGTGATCGCCGCCCCGAAGATAAATCCCTCGATAATCATGCGTATCCGTTCCTTGCGGCTGATGATCGGCTCGGACAGCTTCGCGGGCTTCTTCCGCATAATCGTCTCGTCCGCGGAGTCGATCGATATCGCGACGCCGGGGAATGATTCCATCACGACGTTCGACCACAGGAGCTGTACCGGCAATAGCGCGCTCCCGCCGAATACGAATAACGGCGCGGCGAGGATCGCCACCACTTTCCCGAAATTGTTCGTAATCAGGTACCGCACGAGTTTTTTCAGGTTCTGGTAGATGACGCGCCCCTCGCGGATAGCCTTCACGATAGTGGAGAAGTTATCGTCGGTCAGGATGATGTCCGCCGCTTCCTGCGACACCTGAGTGCCCGCGCGCCCCATCGCGATACCCACGTCGGCCTTCTTCAGCGCCGGCGCATCGTTCACACCGTCTCCGGTCATCGCGACTATATGGTCTCTATCCTTCAGCGAATTGACTATTTTCAGCTTGTCGAGCGGCGCGACCCGCGAGTAAACCCGCAGGTACTCCACCTTAGCGGAGAGTTCCTCGCCGGACAACTGCTCGAACTCCCGCCCTTCGATCGCCTGTTCGATATCGTCGGCGATCCCCACGCTTTCCGCGATGGAGAACCCGGTCTTCTTGCTGTCGCCGGTAATCATCACCACCCCGATATTCGCGCCCTTCGCCTCGGCGATCACCTGCTTGACCTCGTCCTTCGGCGGGTCGTAGATCATCGCGGCTCCGAGGAACACGCCGTCTCTTAACGCCGACGCGTCGAGCTTTTTGACCGCCGCGCCCTGCTTCTTCATCGCGAAGCCGATGAGGCGGAATCCCTTTTCGGAACGGGTCGACAGGTCGTGTAGGATACGCCCGCGCAACCCGTCGTCGAGCGGGACGACAGCATCCTTAATCAGCACGCTCCCGCAGAGTTCGAGCGTCTTGTCAGGCGCGCCCTTGATATATATCCCTTTATCCCCGTGCGCGTCCTGCAGCAGGATCGCGGAGTACATCAGTTCCGACGAGAACGGGATACGGTCGATTTCCTTATAGGTATCGAACTGCGCGGGCTTGAACCCGGACAGGATACCCGCTTTAATCAGGGATGTTTCTGTCGGGTCGCCCATTTCGTTGACGATACTCCCATCGCGCTCCTCCACCTTCGCGGTCGAGCATTTCACCGAGGTCAGGAAAATGTCGTGGATAGCCGTGAGTTCGCCGTCGGTAATCTTGCGGAGGATATCCGCCATATGGTAAAACTCGTTATCGATATAGTATTCCCGCACCGTCATTTTGTGCTGGGTGATCGTGCCGGTCTTATCGGTGCAGATATAATCGATATTGCCGAGAGTCTCGACCGATGAGAGTTTCTTCACGATGACCGAGTTGCGGGCGAGGCGCTCTACGGCGAGCGACAGCGCGATGGTGATCGACGCGGGGAGTCCCTCCGGGAAAACCGCCACCATGATACTGATAGCGGACAGGAGGGGGAGTTCGATCAGCTTGATAAATTTCCCGATATCGGACGGCATCCCGCCCATAAAACGGGGGATACCGGTCACAATCAGCACGACGACCGCCGAGAAGAACGCGAGCACCACCAGGTACTTGATCTCCTTATCGAGCTTGACCTGTAACGGGGTACGTTCGTCATCCGCTTCCTGTATATTCTTCGCGATCTTGCCCATCTCGGTAAACCCGCCGGTCTTGACCACTATGGCGCGCCCTTGCCCGTTCAGCACCTTGCTCGCGCTGAACAGCATATTTTTCATCTCGTACAGCCTCGGGTTATCACCGGATATGGGCTTCACATCCTTATGCACCGGTTCGCTTTCCCCGGTGAGGTGCGCCTCGTCCACCAGCACGCCCGATCCCTCGATCAGCCGTGCGTCGGCGGGAATAATGTCCCCCGACTCAAACTCGATGATGTCGCCGGGCACGATATATTTCGACGCGATCGTCTCGATATTGCCCTCGCGGACTACCCGGAACTGCGGGGAAAGTATTTTCCGCAGGGCGTCGACCGCTTTTTCGGCCTTACTGTCCTGCACGAGGCTGATAATCGTATTGATCAGGACGACGCCGAGGATGGCGCATCCCTCGATATAATCTCCGATCAGGAATGAAAATACAGTCGCCACGAACAGGATAAGCACCATCGGCTCTTTCACCGACTCCCATATCTTCTCGAGCAGGCTTTCCTTACGGACTTCGCCGAACTCGTTGGGACCGTACTTCTCAAAAAGTTGTCCGGCCTGCTCCATCGTAAGCCCGTTCACCGAACTGCGAAGTTTTTTAATCGATTCCTGCGCGGATATGGAAGTAAATTCCTTTAATTCAGGCTGCATATTTTTCCCCTCGTGTTACCGGTATAAGAGTGTGCCGACGATACTACGCGAATATTATAGGATATTCGGGGCAAACCTGTCAAATATGTACTGCATACCTTCAACTTATCCGCCACCTCGCGATAAATGGAAAGGATTTTTTATTCTTATACACCATAGACTATTCAGGGAAACGCCAGATACACGATTGTGAAATGTACGCCTCTTTTAGGCGTAGTATTTTGCGTATTTTGGTAAATCGGGTATATAATAATAAGGGAGAGAAGATGAGGCGCTGGATATTTTTACCCGCGATTTTATTTTTTTTAATTATCGGATGTACGGGTAAAGAAAAAACGCCGGAATCACGGACGGTCACGCTCTGCTTCGCGGGGGATGTGACATTCGACTATGCCGTGAAAAAAACTCTCGCCGCGAAGATCGACCCGTTTTGCGAAGTAAAATCGTTTATCCCTCATGCGGATCTGGCAATATTCAATCTTGAAACGGCGATAACGACCAACACTATTAAGATGGTGAAATCGTTCAATTTTAAAAGTCCGCCCGAGGCGCTGGCGCTGGTCACTAACGCCGGGTTCGATATCGCGACTATCGCGAATAACCATTCGATGGACTACGGATGGACGGGGCTGAACGAGACCATCCGGGCGTTGAAGGATTATAAACTGGAATACGGCGGCGCGGGGAGCAATCTCGCGGCGGCGTCCGTACCTCTATATAAGGAAGTGAACGGGATAAAAATCGCGTTCCTGTTCTACGGCTATGTCAACCCGCCGTCTCTGTACGCCGGGACGAAAAAGCCGGGGATTGCCCCTCTCGACAGCGAAGCGATGGTCAAAGCGATCGCCGCCGCGCGGACGAACGCCGACTTTGTGACCGTCAACGTACATTGGGGCGACCAGTACGAGGATTACCCGAACAATTTCCAGACGACCCTCGGGCATACGCTGATCGACGCGGGCGCGGATCTGGTGATCGGGCATCATCCCCATGTCCTCGAGGGTATCGAGTACTACGGGAACGGCGCGATATTCTACAGTATCGGGAACTTCGTCTTTCCGCAATGGGCGGACGTCAGGATGATGTACTCCGCGCTGGTGTGGGTCGTGCTGGAAAAGAAGGACGGGAAGGTTTACCCGAAGTATGAGGTGATTCCGCTATTACGCGGCTATGAATACTATTATCCCAAATTGACGTCCCCTGCCGAAGAAAAAACGATTATGGCGCATTGGACGAAAATCTCAAAGGGGCAGGCGGTGTTCAGGAAGGGCGGGACTATGGGAGCAATGTTTTACAGTGTTATAAAATAGACAATGGAGCGGGCTATGACGGAAACGTTGATAGTGCTGAGTGTCGCGATCGCACCGGGGCTTTTCTGGCTATGGTTTTTTTATAGCCGGGATAAGCTCGAAAAGGAGCCGCTTGGGCAGGTGGTCGCGGTATACCTGTTCGGCATGCTCGCGATTATACCCGCTCTGATAATAGAACTTTCATTTACGACCAGCACAATGATAGATACCGTCATCATTGCGCCGTTAGCCGAGGAACCGTCCAAGCTACTCTGCCTCCTGATTCTGCTGAAGCGCAAGAACGGGAAACTCCGCCGGAATTTTAACGAGCCGATGGACGGGATAGTCTACGGCGCGGCCGCCGCGTTGGGTTTCGCAACTGTCGAGAACGTGTTCTATATTGTCAACGCCGCGGCTAATGATGGAATGGGCGCGATATCGATACTCCGCGCGATATTCTCGGTTCCCGGGCATGCCCTCTGGGGCGCGTTCTGGGGGTTTGCGGTATCGAAGGCGTGGTTTACCGTCGGGTCGCAGGGTAAAAAGTTCGCGATCATCCTCGGCGGGTTGATCGTCGCGATGCTGTTTCACGGGTTGTTCAATTTCGGCGCGGGAATGTCGGATCTCGCGGGTATCGGAATTATTCTGGTGCTGAGCGTGTTTTTCTGGATACTGATTATGCGCCGGATCAAACGCGCCGAGGCCGCCTCGCCGTTTTCCCGTTCAGCCGCAGTACCGCCCGACAGCGCGTCGGCACAGGTTCCGCCGGGCGCGCAATGGCCTGACAAGGCAGGCGGTCAGCCGGATAAAATAGCGAACGATGATAAAAACAGCGGGATGGGAATATAAAAATGGGACAGGGGTAACAGCCGATGAAGCAAGGAATCGAAGATTTAATTAAAGGTACGGTAGTTAATATTGTGGATGAAAATATGTTCGATATGAAGGTCACGCATGTCGGGCATACGGTGAATGGAAATTACAAACCCAGCGAACGGGTGCATATCAGCGCGCTCGTAGGGGAAAGCCTTCTCGCGAAGCGGACTATCTCCGATTTGGAGAAATTGCTCAAGGGCAAGGAAGTCCGCTGTCATGTCCTCACCCGCGACCTGTTCGGCCGGCTAGTCGCCAAGGTTCAGGTGCTGTAGGGACTTTCGCCCCTCGTCAAGTAATTGATACCTTTAACGAATATTACGCTTAATATCGCATAATCGAACGGAAATTTTAACGGAAAACACCCCCGCGAATACGGGGGTGTTTTTTATATCGGAAGCTCTGTTCTATTTCAGGTTGTACAAAAAGTACGTATTGGTCGGCGACATCCCGGTATCCTTGAAATTCAGCTTCACCGTCTCATCCTTGTCGCTCAGGTTAATCACCACCACGATACTATCGTCGAGACCGTACCGCAGGTAGGCGATAATCCTCGAATCGCTCGTAGTTATCACGACGATTTCGCCGCGTTTCAATGAGGGCTCTGACTTACGCAGGGCGATCAGCTTCTTATACGTATTCCACAGCGAGCCGGGGTCTTTCATCTGCGCCTCGACATTATTCCCTTTGCCGCCGGATGTATAGACGGATATCCACGGTTTACCGGCGGTGAACCCGTTCGCGTTACCCTCGCCCCACTTCATGGGGTTGTACTGTCCCTGCAGCGCGTACTCGGTGCCGTGGTAAATATAGGGGGTTCCGGGGAATGTCAGTAATAGCGCGGCGGCGGCCTTGAGACGGTCGTCGCCCTTCCCGATAGCCTCGACCAGACGCGGGACGTCATGGTTTTCGAGGAACGAAGCGAAGTAATTCTGCGGGATATCCTTCGGGCGGTTTTTCAGCAAATTGATGAGCCCGTACTTGGAGCCTGCCTTCAGCGCGTCGCGAACGGTATACATGAACGCGAAACTGAAGCACTGGTCGAACCCCTGACCGCCGAGGTAGTATTTCGCGACCACCGCGTCGGACTCCCAGACCTCTCCGACACTCATCGCCTCCGGCTTGGTTTTCTTGATATTCGTCTGGTACTGCTTCAGATATGCCATAGTCGAGGCGGTATCCGCCTGCTGGGGATGAGGCCCTTCCTCGATCAGGTAACGGATAGCGTCGAGACGATACCCGTCCACTCCCATATCGAGCCAGTACGACGCGATTTTCAGGAACTCCTGCCGGACGCCGGGAGTGTTAAAATTGAACTCGCCGCCCCATGTGGCGTAGTAGTATTCCTTTCGGATTTTATCGAAATGCCAGACGTCGGCGGGTTTTCCGCCGCCCCACGGGTTCTGCCACTTTCCTTCGGGGATAGTCTTCGACCAGATAAACCAATCCTTATATTTAGGGTCTTTCTTCTCCGACGCCTGGAACCACGCGCTGTTGGTCGCGCCGTGATTGATCACCATATCCATAATGACCTTGACGCCTATCGAATGGGCTTTCGTGATATAATTTTTATACTGGTCGATTGTGCCGTAATCGGGGTCGGTCGCGTAATAGTCGATCGCCTCATAGCCGAGGGCGCGCCCGATACCGCCGTCATGGAAACTTTTAAACACCGGCAGCGTCCACACCGCGGTCGCGCCGAGATTGGTGATATAGTCGATCTTTTCGGTCAGCCCCGCGAAGTCCCCGACGCCGTTACCGTCGCTGTCGTAGAAACTGCGGACATAGAGCTGATAAACCACCGCGTCCTTCCACCATCCCGGGGTCGCATCGACCTTCGACGGGTTGCAGAAGTTGGAAATTTTTATTATCTTGACCTCGTAGGGTTTCATATCGAGGGTATACCCGTTAAAAGTCTCAGGCGTGAGGTCGGGGATATTCCCGTAGACAAACCCCGCTGGGTTCGGGGGGAGGTCGGGGCGGGTCTGCCCGCATGCGGCGAACAGGGATAATAATAACATTACCGTCAGGACGGATAACACTTTTTTCATGGCGCGCTCCATGCTATTTATTTGTCATATTGTAACACGGATGCGGGAAATGTAAAGGAATTAATCCGATGGGGGCGGGAGCGCACGGAAATCGAGTGCCCGAAGGGCGTATCGGGATTTCCGGTTCGCGGCGCATCGGCGGGGGTAAATACGGAACAGCCTCTACGGCCTCAATATATCCCGCGCTTCACGCGCGACACTCGATAACCGGACGGCAACCCCACTGCCGCGCAGTCTAACCCCATCACGCAATACTAATATATCCTCAGCCGCGAGCCTGCGACGTCACCCTGAGCAATGTCGAAGGGTGTCAGGACACTCAAGAGCCCATGGCACTTTCTTTCTTGCAGAAGAAAGAAAGTGCCCAAAGAAAGACTGCCCGCCTTGATGCCGCTCCTGAGAAGAGTGACGCGAAACGGGAAACGCCGTAACTCCTCCCCCGCTTTACTGGATCGGCCGACCCGCCATCCATGGCTCCTGTCGGCACTTCCCCCGTCCTTTGGGGTCGTCGAACAACGGCGTTTCCATCCGTTTCGCTTAGAAGAGTCACGGCATAGCGACGGGGGTAAATACACAACAGCCAAAAACAAAGACGGAATACAAAGTTCTTTCATTCCCCGGCTGTTTTGTCTTTTGCATTTTCTTTCCTCCGCGCTTAATAAAGCGCTTCCCGCTACCGGGAAATCCGACCGAGGGCGTTTGTCCGATGCTCACCCGCTTTCGCTTTTGACGAGCATATCATGCGAGTTACGCCCGACTCGGATTCCCCGGCTCTTTCCCGAAGCTTTATCATTGCGCGGCATCCTTACTTTGTTACTTTCTTTCCGATGCGGGAAAGAAAGTAAATTGCTTTCATACATATGAACGCGGATAAAATTCCGCCATTCAGTATATCCGAATATTTCTTGCAATTCGCGCGCGCTCCAGCATTCAATACCTTCGAGTAGATAGCGGGCTTCTTCAAATTTCTGAAACAATTCATGGATTAATTCTTGTTTCATGTTTTTCTCCTTTTTAACCCTCATTGACGATGCTATTGAGAAGTTTATGATCTAGTAAAATCAAATGGTCGCCAGTTATTAATTCTTTGCTTTTATCTCTGATGTAATCATGCACCAATTCCTTTTTATCAGAGCCCATATTTCGTAATAATTCCACAACAACATATGTAACAATGTAGTGTAAGTTACATGAATGGCAATCGACTTGAAATAAATGGTCATGCTCAGCCATTAAAAGATGTTCTCCTGGGGTAAAGCGCATTAATTTTTTGGTGGCGTTTCGATTGCATATGGAACACGTGTTTTCATTATTCATATTTTTCTCCTGTATAATTTTTTATCTAAATCCAAAAAAGTCTTGAATACTATCGATTTCTAAATAATCTCCAAAACCAATACTGCCTTCCAGATAAACATAATACAGATCCTGAAAATCAAATTTGGATAAATAGTATTTGAATCCAAGTGAAATATAGACAGGCATATTCATATATCCCCATTGCAGTTTTGTCCTATAAGAAGCATTTAAATCCAAATATGGAGTTTGTAATAATCCTGCTTCAACTTCAAGATATACATCTTTCCTAGTTTTATATGAAGGATAAGTATATAAAGGTAAAAGAATTCTTAGTACAGGATAGGAGGTGACATTTTGGATATGGATAAATCTTAATAGTGATAAACCGAAACCAAATTTCTTGGATATTATCAAATTTAGATCAAGAAACTCTCCCTCCCAGCTTCCTCCCGGTAAACTATTAAGATTAAGAATTATATTTACATAACTATACCAAAATAAATGGGATGAATCATTATATGAAACTGAAGGTTTTTGATAAGAAACATTTGCATTCTGCTCTTCCTCAAGAAAAAAAGAAGTTGAAACTGAGGTAATTATCTCTCTTGTATATATATCAACCAAGCGGGCATTTATTGAAATTTCCCCGTTTATTTCAGAAACGGTTCCTAATAAAACATAATCGGCTCCGATCATCTGCCCAATTTTCTCTAGCTTTTTACTATCAACTACTCCCGATAAAGCTAATTTTTGTTCTTTCACTAAGACATTTAGTTGAGCGTTTTCTACTACCGTAAAACCTTTTTGACGTAACATATTAACCAATTTTTCTGAAAAATCCATTGCGATAATTGCTATTTCTTTATTATTATATGAAACAAAATTTGCAACTGCGATCACTCCATCATTAGGCAAAACATACCATTTGATCTTATCAATTATTATGTTTGCGGAATCTTCTGACTTTTTTACTATCGATTGATTTGAGCAACTTGAAATCAATAAAAAGATCATAATTATGGCAAAGATTAATTTAAAACAATATTTTTGCATTCTATTATTTCAATTAATTGATATTTAGATTAAACTTATAGTTTTCATCATTTCTAATGAATTTATTAAAGAATTTTCCTTTCGAAGGTGAATTAATAAACTCTTCCCAAAAATATGATTTCATACCTTCATATATATAATACTTTTTACCTTTTACAAAAAATATTAAAAAGACTCCTCTTTTACTATTATAAAAATATATTAGCTTTTCTATTGCGGTACTGTCAGGCATAACAGAATAAAAAGTAAAATTATCAAAGTAAAACTTCGTCGCCTCTTCTTCAGAATAAAAATTCTGATATTCTTCTTCACTCCTACTCTTACTAGTACATGATAAAACGATTAAGCCTAAAAAAAAGATAATAAAAGTGGTTTTAATAAGATTTCTTCTATTCATTTGATAATTATAATTACTTATTTTTATTTGTCAATATAGATGTGTTCATTTATAAAAAGGGAGGTCATTTTTTATAATATTTTTTTATCAATCCGATGATAAATTGTATAATTGCGAGAGGGATAGAAATTATAAATAATACTACTAGTATTAAACTAATTATCCCATCAAGTAATGGCGCTATATAAATATGAAAATAAATTAATAAACATACTCCCGCAATAAATGCCATTGCAAAAAGCCAACCTAGCAAACCTTCTTTTAAAAATTTTAACATTAAATAATCTCACTTATTATTTTATGCTATACTAATATCCAAAAATCATGTGGTTTTAAATCTTTTCGCCTTCAATAAAATCCCCCGCCTGTTACAGCGGGGGGATATTTTACTTTGATTCGTTTAATCTATAAAATCCATCAGTTCCTTCACGCGCTTCGGGTTACGGAGTTTGCGTAACGCCTTCGCCTCGATCTGCCGGATACGTTCGCGGGTGACCTGGAACAGGTAGCCGACTTCCTCCAATGTGTGGGCGTAGCCGTCCTCGAGACCGAAACGCATCCGAAGGACACGCTGTTCGCGTAACGGGAGTTCGTTGATAATCTCGGCGAGCTTCTCCTTCAGCATATTGTTCATCGTGATATTGATGGGGCTCGCGGCCTTGACGTCCTCGATAAAGTCGCCGAGCGCCGAGTCCTCGTCGCGCCCGACAGGGGTTTCGAGCGACACGGGGTCGTTCGCCACACTCTTGATGTGCTTGACCTTGCTGATATTCCACCCGATCTTGATCGAGATTTCGTCCACCGACGGCAGACGCCCGAGGTCCTGCGTCAGATCCATCTCGGCCTTCTTGACCTTGTTGATCTGCTCGATCATGTGGATCGGCACGCGGATCGTGCGGGACTGCTCGGAGATGGAACGGGTGATCGCCTGACGGATCCACCATGTCGCGTAGGTGCTGAACTTGTACCCCTTGCGGTACTCGAACTTCTCCACCGCGCGGATCAGGCCGATATTCCCTTCCTGGATGAGGTCGAACAGGTGCACGCCGCGGTTGATATAACGCTTGGCGATACTGACCACCAGACGAAGGTTCGCCTGCACGAGGTCTTTTTTGCGGTCGTCGACAATCAGGAGCCCGTCGCGGATTTCGTTCGCCCAATGCAGGTGCTCCTGCGTGGAGCATTTGAATGCGTTCTCGATCAGTTTGAGGCGCTCTTCTTTCTTATTGATCGATTCGATCAGGTTGCGGATACCCTCGTTATCGGGGTTGTTGGTGTAATGATTGTAGATATCGCCGATGGACATCTGGTTAATCTCTTCGATTTTTTTAAAGTAGTTCTGGATCGTGTTGATTTCCTCGCAGAGGATCAGGATATGCTCTGCCGCGTTGGTGACCAGTTTCTGATTGAGCTCGATCGTCTTGATCTGGTCGATAAACGAACGGCGGAGTTTACGGATCGCCTCGCGAAGCTCGGTGCGGACCTGCTCCTCATGGGTGTTGTCCCACGAATCGTCGACTTCTTCCATCCGCGTATAGTACTCCTTCAACTGATCCTCGACCTGGTATACCGTCTTCATTCGCTCTTTGCGTTCGCGCGCGGTGATATTACAGATTTTCGGGATATTGAAGAAATTATAGAGCTTACCGTGACCCTTGAGAATCTCCGCGATAATCTCGTTGATCTCCTCGATCAGGAATCCGGAATCGTACACGGCGCCGTTGATCTTCAACTGGCCTTCCTCGATCTTCTTGGCGATCTCGATTTCCTGCGTCTGGTTGAGCAACGGAATCTTACCGATCTTCTTCAGATAGATACGCAACGGGTTATCCGACTGCTCGTCCTCGCTCTCGATAATAATAGAGTCCAGATCGTCGTAGCTGTCGTCAAGGAAATCGTCGAACTCGTTGAGGAACGCGTCCATAATCACGACGTCGTTCTCTTCGAGAAGTTTCAGCACGTTATCGATACCTTCGGGAGACGCGGCTATTTCTTCAGGAAGCCGTTCGAGGATGTCCTCATAGGTCATCATCCCGGTTTCCTTGCCGTACTTTAAGAGCTTATTAATATCCTCATTCTCTAAAAGCTCATCATACATAATCTATATCTCCTCTATATTTTTTCAATTTCATACTGCGAGATGAATGACTTGATGTCTTCCAACTCCAGCGCCCATTGCTGCATCTCCCGGAGGATTTCGTCTATCCGTTTCGCCCCGCCTTCAGAGGGAGGGTTTTTCTCGAGACGGGCGATTTCGCTCCGTAACGCGGCGGTCTTGTTATGCACATATCTCGCGCGCAGACGGTAGGCCGCGATAAATCCGGGGTTCAATTCGGGGCGGAGACAGTAATGACTTACCTCTTCGGTAAGCGTTTTGTTGTTCACCCGCGCGAGAATTCCCTGAGTGGGCTCCGTCATATCGCCGAGCATACTTTCGTACAGGTCGCGGAACTCCTGGTTCGCGATCATCTCCGGCTCGATCACTTTCGACGTCTCCGGTAAAAGTTTCATATCGGAGATCACCGCCGCGAGATAATCGAGTTCCAACTGGTCGACCTTGGCCTCGGCGTTTTTATTTTCCTGCCGGACAAATTGCCCGACCGGTTTCTTCTTTAAAAAATTCCCGTACTCTTCCTTAATAATCTCCGTGTCTTCCCGTAAAAAATCCGCCGTCGCCTTGAGGGAGTTCTGGCGGAGCACGGCGCTCTTGAGCTTCTCTATATAAGTGAATAGGACTGTGATAAACTTCAGCTTGTTCTTCCCGGGATCGATCCGTTTCGCGTTAAACCGAATCTTGAAATCGATTGGCTCCAGCTTTTTCGCGGATACGAACTCCGTGAACTCCTTCCCGCCCTTCGACATCACAAAATCGTAGGGGTCCATCTTATTCGGCAGGATGACGACCGAATGCGGGATATCGGTGCCGGAAAGCGCCGTCAGGTCTAGCGCCCGATCCGCCGCCTTCACCCCGGCGTCGTCGCCGTCGAAAATAAACGTTACATCCTCGCAAAAGCGCTTCAAGACGATCAATTGGCTTTCGGTAAGCGCGGTTCCGAGCGGCGCGACCGCGTTTTTTATCCCGTGCTGGTACAGCGCGATTACATCCATGTACCCCTCGACCACCAGTGCGTGACCGGTGCGGGAGATTTCCTCCTTCGCGAAATTTAACGCGAATAACTGACTGCCCTTATGAAAAATGGGGGTTTCCCCGCTGTTCAGGTACTTCGCGGCGGTCTTATCTTCGGTCAGTATCCTTCCCCCGAAACCGATAATCCGGTCGCGGATATCCATAATGGGGAATATCACCCTGTCTTTAAAACGGTTAAATACGCCCTGCTTTCCTTTCACCGCGAGCGACCCGGTAATCATCTCCTCATCGTTGTAGCCCTGTTCCCTGAGATGGTCGGTCAGCCCCTGCCATGAGGAACCGCCGTAGCCTATACGGAACATCTTGATCATCTCGGGGCTGATATTCCTGCCCTTGAGATACTGCATCGCGATACCGCCGTTCTCCGCCCCCTTGGGGTCGGTGAGATTGCGGTAAAAATACTTCATCGCTTCCGTCTGTAAGGCAAAAAGACGATCTTTCTGCCTGTTATCGGAGGCCTCCCCGTCATCGGAATACTTGGATAGATCAATACCCGCGATCTTCGCGAGCTCTTCGAGAGATTCCCGGAAAGTGAGCTTGCGGTACTCCTTCAGGAACGTGATAGCGTTCCCGGAAGCCCCGCAGCCGAAACAGTGATACAGCCCCTTGTCGTCGCTGATCGAGAACGAGGGTGTTTTTTCGTTATGAAAGGGACATAAAGCCAAATGGTTTCTATTACTGCTCTTGTTTACCTCAATGTATTGACCGATTAACTCAGAGACCGAAACCCTCGTCAGTATTTCATCGATAACGTTCTGCGGTATCACAAATTACCCCGTATTAATACGATGGTGCTTATATATACAGGAAAAGCACTTCGATTCCTAAATATAATGAAAATATTTTTTTATTCTATCCCGTCGTATTGTAATAATTTACTACCTTTTCCCGCTCCCGGCAAGTGCGCGGGGAATACTCTGATATCAGACAGATGTAAAATCGTAATGGTTTGTTTATGAGATATAAGAATCGGATTTTCAGGCGGATATCTTGAATAAAGGCTCCGCGCTCGCATTGCGGCTGCTAAACCCGGTAGAATTGCAACACACCGTCACCGCGAACTTAGTGAAGCGGTCTGGTTCACAATAACAGATTGCTTCGCCGCTTCGCGTCTCGCAATGACACTTGGGTGGAGTGCAGAAACGGAGGTAGGAGGCCGTAGTCAGCGGCTAATCCCGATATGAACCGAGTAACGATTATAAAGAAATAACCCGTGCTCAGAGGTTATTACCACTTTCAACACGGGCTGACTATTTCTACTATCGTAACGTTTGATATCGGGTCAAGCCGTCACGCAGTGACTGCCGGGAGCGGGGGTCGAACCCGCACGAGCATTACGCCCAAGGGATTTTAAGTCCCTTGTGTCTACCAGTTCCACCATCCCGGCGGGGTAAAATAATAGGGGATGGAGGGAATCGAACCCTCGGTGAAGGCTTTGCAGGCCCCGGCCTTACCACTTGGCTACATCCCCATCGGGAACAATATTATAACGAACGGCATATTTTCTGTCAAAGTTATCGGTATTCCCGCCTTGAATATGGAGAACCCTACCCCATTTTCTCGATCAGAATCAGCGTAATATCGTCATGCATCGGGCGTGTCCCGACGAAATTCCGGAGGTCGTTGATAATCCGCTGGATCGATTCCTCGATACCCCCGGGAGACTTGATATCCTTCAGATGACGGATCAACCGTGCCTCGCCGAACTCGTTACCGTCATGATCGAATTCCTCGATCAGCCCGTCGGTGAAGAGCGCGAGACGGTCGCCGGAACGGTACTCGACTTCGCGCTGGGCGTAGACTGACCCGATCTCCGCGCCGATGATAGTGCCGGTCGATGATAGTACGACAATCTCCCCGCCGGCGCGTACCATATACTGGTCGAAATGTCCCCCCGATGCGTACACGATCTTCCCGTGCGCAAGGTCGATATCGATAATAACCGCGGGGAATAGCAGCGTCAGCCCGCTGTAGGTCGTGATAAAGCTCTCGTTCAGCTCACGGAGCGCGGACGACGGGTCGAGCGAGGACATTTTCCGCTTCTCGTACTCGCTTTTCAGAAGCATGGTCACCAGCCCCGCCTCCACCCCATGCCCGGTCACATCGGCCAAAAGGATACGGATCGAGTTATCGGAAAAATGGCAGATATCGTAGATATCTCCGCCGACCTTCATTAACGGGAGATAGCGGACTGCGATACTGATCTGCGGGAAATCCGAAAAATCGCTCGGCAGAAAGTTCGACTGCATTTTCCGCGCGAGTTCCAATTCACCCTCGATCAGCTTCTCCCGTTCCTCGAGCACGCTATACGCCCGGTGCAGCTCGGTATTCTTATCCTCGATCATTCGCCTGTTGATAAAAATCCGCTTGATATCGTAATACAGTACCCGCGAGCATAGCCATGATAGCACGGTAAAGATAGTAATATTGAAGATATTCGAAAGTACCAGAAAAGTGCCGTCGACCGCGACCACCGTCATCACGATACCGATAGCCCATCCGATGATATAAATCCACAGGCTCTGGGAGAACGAGAAAAAGATAAACGCGGTGATGGCGAACAACGAGAAAAGGAAAACCGTAATCGAGCCGGAGATTTTAAGGGTACTGTATACTTCAAGCCCGTCGATAATGATAAAAAGGAGAAAGAAGATAAACACGACCTTCTTCGCGAGATTGAGGTTCCGCGCGTCCGGTTTCTTCAGGATTTTCCTGATAATCAGATAACTGACGATTGAAAACAGCGCAACTGAAAGATGCCCGTAGAGCGCGAGATAAAACGGGAATGCTCCCGACCCGATGATAAAACGGATATCGAAGTAGAGATAGACGAGTATCAGCGCTAAAATCACCGGGAAACCGATCATCAGCCGTCGGATATTGAGAAAACTCATATGCTGTAAAAATTCTTCACGAATACCCGGCTCGAAGTCCCGGATAAATAAAGCCTGCTTCAACCGGGATATCATATTTTTTATGTTCAAACGCGCTCCGTAAGACATTTTATATTATTCTATCGTATTATCGCGGATTGTCAACAGAAATATATGATAATATCCATCTTGGTATTGCCATGTATTAAAACCCTCATTATAATATACCGTAGAAGGAGGGTATCATGCCGGATAAAAAAGTTCAGCCGCGTACGGAATTTATGTCGCCCGACGATATACAGATGGTAAAAAACGCGATGAAGCATGCCGGTTCGCCGTTTTCCTTTATGATATTTCTCAGCGTCGCGTTCGGCGGATTGATTTTCCTTGTGATCGGCGTCGCGGTCTATAACACCCTTGTTTCCATCATCGGGGGTATCTGGCTCGTCGTTTTCGGGTTCCTCTCGATCACCGTAAAATGGGTCGGGGGCGATTATAAGAAAGACCTTGCCGAACAGCGGAAAATTGTCGAGCACGGCGAGATACTCGGTAAGCGGATCGATAAGGAGAAAACGGGAAGCAAAGTTGTCATCCGCCATCTTTTAATTATTAACGGTATGGAATTCGAGGTATCGGAAGGACTATATACCCGTTTCGACGCGGGCGACGTTGTGGAAATCCGTTACTCCAAGCACGCGAGAGTCCTGCTCGCTATCCATGAAGGTAAATAAAAAGACCGGGTTTATTGCAGTATATAGTTAACTGCAAAAATAGATTACCAGTTCATCATTTCTGAACAGTATTTATTGGATGGGACGGAGTAGTGCATGTCAGAAAAAACATCGATGCAAAGAACTGATGCTATGTCCCAGAAGGAAATCAAGAACGTTAGAAAAACCGTGAAAATAACCGGTTATACCCATGTTTTTATCGGGTTTATATGCCTTATGATTGTAGGTCTGGTACTCCTGATTATTGGAATAATCTACCCTCAAACTCATATCACTGTAGCGGGAGGGATATTTACAATACTCTCGGGAATTCTCGCCTTCATAATCGGCAGGTTGGGGAAAAATTTACAAAAAGATATGGCAGGTTCTGAAAAAATCACAGGATTTTCAATAATAACAGGAAAAAGGATTGATGCCGATTCATCCCTGAATAAAACCGTCAAACAGAATATCCTCATCTTAAACGACCTTGAATTCGAGGTACCTGAAAAAACATACAATCAGTTCGAGGCCGGCGAGACAGTGGAAATCCAGTATACCAAATCCACCGGAATCCTGATATCTATCCATAAACGCTAGACAACCCCGTTCAGAATTTTATCCATAACCCCCTTGATATACGGGCTTTCGAACTCCTCCGCGAGCGCGTCCATATTCGCGACATCCCACCCCTTCCGGCCGAAAAACGTCTCCTTCCGCTGGATACCCAACATTTTAAATCCGGCCTTCTCGTATGCGCGCACGCCGCGTTTATTGAACTCCTTCACCTGGAGACGGATGCTTTCCAGATTGAGGATATTGAACCCGTAGTCGAGGATCAGCCGGGTCGCCTCGGCGCCGTACCCCTTCCCCCAGAACTCCTTCTCCCCGATCATGATGCCGAACGAGGCGGTACGGTTGACCCAGTCGATCTCGTGAAGCCCGCAGTCGCCGATATGCGTGTCCGTCGCCAGATCGACAATCGCGAACCCGTGATCTCCCGCCTTCAGCCCTCCGGTCAACTGCTCGCCGATATTCACCTCGTTCGGGGCGATCCGAATACTCATATTCATCGACGTCTCGACATCGTTCAGCCATCCGGCGGATTTTTTACAGTCGTCCGGGTCTCGCGGGGATAGGTAGCAGAGTTTTCCGGTCAGTTTTTTATAGTAGGGCATGGTTCATTCCTTGATAAAATTCACTACATACGGGCTTTCGAACTCGTCGGCGAGGATATCCATCATCACGAAATCGTAACGCTTCCCGGCGACCTGCACCGCCTTCCGCCATCGCCCGATCTGTTTGAACCCGGCCTTCTCGTACGCGCGGATCGCGCGTTTATTGTATTCCATCACCTTCAGGAAAATGTTATAGAGATTGAGGATATTGAAACCGAAGTCGAGGATCAGGCGCGTCGCCTCCTCGCCGTACCCCTTGTTCCAGTAATCCTTGTCGCCGATAAAGATGCCGAATTCCGCGTGACGCCCGATCCACCCTATATTATGAAGCCCGCAGTTCCCGATCAGCTTATCGGTCGCGAGGTCGACTATCCCGAATACGGGGTTGCCCTCTTTCAGATTGGTATCGATAAATTCACGCTCATTCACCAGATTGATCGTCGTCAGCGAGAGGTTGACCGTGATCTCGAAATCGTTCAGCCATTCGACATATTTCGGCGCGTCGTCCGGGTTGATCGGCGACAGGTAGCACTTTTTCCCCACGATTCGTTTAAAGTACGGCATATCGGCCTCCTCGAAAGGAGAATTATAACAACGGAGCGATAAAAACGCAACTGCCCGTTAACTCCTGTCACCCCGAGCCTGCCGAGGGGGAATAGACTATACCTATGAGCCTTTTACCGTTTCCAAACACGGGCAATTTACTGATACATAGAATAGGTTTGATATAGGAATTAGCCTGCTTGAACCCATTAGGGTGCGCGGCAGTTACTTATCGATCAGAACCACCGAACTTCGGGGCTTCAATCGTATCCCGTTGGTGTCGAGCGGGAGTTCCTTACCGTGCGGGTAAAATCCGGGGTGCGCCGACGTATCCGCCGCGACATACCACTTCTTCCCCCGGACGGGATAGGGCAGGATAAAGAGCTGTTCCTCCCAATGGGCGTTGAACGCGACATAGATATCGTTATCCGGCTGACTCGCGCCGGTCTCATGCGGCGCGCCGTCGAGCATGAACGCGATCTCGCGGGATTCGTATCCCCAGTCCGGTTCGCCCGGGCGCAGACCGTGCCAGCTGATATCCGGGAGTTCGTTGCCCCCGAGGTCGAGGCCTGTAAAGAAATGCTCCCGCTGAAGCGCGGGGTGCTTTTTCCTGAAATGTATCATAAACTTACAGAACTCGTAGATTTCCTTATTCCGCGACTTCAATCCCCAATCAATCCAGTTCAATTCGTTATCGTGACAATAAGTGTTATTGTTCCCCTGTTTGGTGAAACCGATCTCGTCCCCCGCGAGCAGCATCGGGGTTCCCTGACTGACCATCAGCATCAGGAAGAAATTCTTCATCTGCCGGATACGGAGTTCGCTAATCGCGGGGTCGTCCGTCTCGCCCTCTACCCCGCCGTTCCAGCTCATATTCTGATTCTCCCCGTCCATATTTCCTTCGCCGTTCCGGTCGTTGTGCTTCTCGTTGTAGCTGACCAAGTCCCTCAGCGTAAACCCGTCGTGCGCGGTGATGAAGTTGATGCTGTGATACGGCTTTCCCTGACGGTGCTCGAACAAATCCGCGCTCCCGGATATCCGTTTCGCTATCTCGGAGACCATGCCTGGGTCGCCCTTGATAAACGATCGCGCGTTATCGCGGAATTTCCCGTTCCATTCGGCCCACCCCGGAGGAAATCCGCCGACAGTGTACAGTCCGACTGCGTCCCATCCCTCGGCGATCACTTTCGTGTTCGACAGGATGGGGTCGCGGCTGATCTCGGAAAGCACCGAATAGTTCGGCATCCAGTCGCCCTTTTCATCGCGCCCCAGTATCGCCGCGAGGTCGAACCGGAATCCGTCCACATGCATATCCACCACCCAGTAACGCAGCGAATCGAGGATCAGCCGTTTCACCACCGGGTGGTTGCAGTTCAGCGTGTTGCCGCATCCCGAGTAATTATAATAGTAACGCCCGTGATCGAGCATATAATATACCCTGTTATCCAGCCCGCGGAAGCTGAGGGTCGGCCCGTACTCGTTACCCTCGCCCGTGTGATTATAGACTACGTCGATAATCACCTCGATCCCCGCCTTGTGGAGCGCCTTCACCATCTCCTTGAACTCGCTGACGGCCGTGAAACCCACCCTGTCCGACGCGTACCATGAGCACGGCGCGAAGAACGCGAGTGTGGAATATCCCCAGTAATTCACGAGCGGCTGGCCTGTTACGGGATCGGTGTGGAAATTCTCCTTTTCGTTGAACTGCTGAACCGGCAGAAGCTCGAGCGTGGTGATGCCCAAATCCTTGAGATAGGGTATCATATCGATAATCCCGAGGTATGTTCCGGGATGTTTGACCTCGGAGGAATCGTGGCGCGTCATCGAACGGATATGCGCCTCGTAGATAATCGTATCGTTCATCGGTATGCGGAGCGGGCGGTCGTCCTCCCAGTCGAACGAGGACTCGTCCAGAACCATACTTTTAGCCTTGATATTGATATTTTTTTCCGCGCTGAACGACAGATCGCCGTCCTTGGAATTGCGGGCATAACCGTATGCCGAGGTCTCGTTCCAGTAATACTCGCCCCCGACCGCCTTGGTGTATGGGTCGATCAGCAGTTTATTACCGTTAAAACGCTGCCCTTCGAGAGGCTTGTACGGTCCGTCGACCATGTAGCCGTAGTACTGCCCGTCCTCGACGTCATGCACGAAGATATGCCAAACGTCGCCGGTACGGTTGCGGTGCGGGTCGAACGGGATAACATGGGTAGGGGTGAGCGCGGTGTGACTGTTGAACAGGAGAAGCGTAACCGATGAGGCGTGACGGGAAAAAACGGCGAAGTTGCACCCGTTCCCCACAATCGTAGCGCCGAAAAGATAGGGATTCCCGGATTCGGTCTTCATCCCGTCGATCTCAAAAATCTTTGACATAGAGCATCCTTAATATCAGTTAATCATATTATAATAAAACATATTAAGAGTCAATTCCGCGCTCGTATGAAAAAGTTTTTGATTTGCTAAGAAAAGTTGTTAAATAAAGCAGGGCTGCCATTCCGACAGCCCTAGTTTTTAGATTGCCAGTCGTTTTTATATATCGTTCACCCTTCGACTTCGCTCAGGGCAGGCTCCTTCGACTTCGCGCAGGATTACGCTATGCCGCCGAAAACCGAACTTTATATCCTGATACCCAACGCGACATTATACTTATATTCGTACATCCAGTAGATATAGTTATTGCCGGCCAGTTCCGCCGCGTCGTTCATCTTCGGCATCAGATTATACCCCAGCGTAAACGAGGGAATCAGATAGATCGCGGTGCCGAAATTGAGGTTCAGACCGCCGCCCACCAGCGCATAGATATCATTCATCATATTAAACGTCGTACCCAAATCGTCCACGCCGTCGCCGTTATAATCCAGCGCAAGATACATCCGGTAACCGAAACCCGCGCCGACCCAGAGACTGCCGATGCCGATATCCAACGGGAGCTTGAACATCAGGTCGAACGAGAGCGCGGAAAGCGTCGCGTTGCCGTAGTTGGTCGGGGTAACCGATATTTCCGTTCCGCTCGCGACCATCCTCTGGATATCGACATTCCCCGCTAGGCTCATATTGTATTCTACGTCGAGACGGGCGTAGACCATATCGAAAAAGACGCCCGCGCCGATATTATTGAAATAACTTTCGCTTGCCAGATAGTTTTTATCGTCAAGCCCCGATCTCACACCCCCGACAGACGGAATAAAATTCGCCTTCAAACCCAATACCATATCCAGCGAGTAAACCATATTCGATGCAAAAATAATGATAAAAACCAAGGCCAGCTTCTTCATAGTATCCTCCGCTATTAATATCCTATATATATTATGCTCCATTTTCCATAAAAATCAACTTAAAAATCGAAAGTTTTTAGTTTTAAGCCTCTAATTATTCCATCTCCCCGGCAGTTTATCACCTCGGACGCATTCCTTTGATATACCATACCACTATTCAGGCGATAATTCAAACATATTTCCGGGGGTAATTACCGCCTTATTTCGAAAAGGTAATACCCGTATGGGCCTAACGTTACCTGATAATCAGAATCCCCGATCCGCGGGAATTCCGTATCTCCGGTCACCTCGGTGAGCCCGCATCCGTTAAACCCCCGAAGGTCGATTCGTACCGGCTGGGAACTCGCCGCCATATTAAAGACGCATAACATCCGTTCGCCGTCATACTCGAGCACATACACCAGCACTTTTTTATTCTCGGGATAGATAAAACGAAGCGCCCCGCGCGGGAACGATTTATACCGTCGGCGGACGCGGATCATTTTTTTCATCCAGTTCAGTATGGAGCTGGGTATCATTTCCTCCACCTGCACATTCACGCTCGTGTAGCTGTAATCCGCGTCGGTAATCACAGGCGCGTACAGCCGCGACGGGTTACAGGAGGAGAACCCCGCGTTACGGTTATCGTTCCAATGCATCGGGGTGCGGACGCCGTTACGGTCGCCCAGGAAGATATTATCCCCCATCCCGATCTCGTCGCCGTAGTAAATCACGGGCGATCCGGGCAGGGTAAACAGCAGAACATTAAGGAGCTCCACCTTTCGGTAGTCCTTCTCCAATAGCGGCACCAGCCGCCGCCGGATGCCGGTATACAGTTTCATCTGCGGGTCTTTCGCGTACTCGTTGAACATATAGTCGCGTTCCTCGTCGGTACATATCAAAAGTGTGAGTTCGTCGTGGTTCCGCAGGAATGTCGCCCATTGGCAATTCTCCGGGAGTATCGGGGTTTTCTTGATGATATCCACTATCGGGCCGTGATGCTCCTGCTTGACCGCCATAAACAGCCGCGGCATCAGGGGGAAATTGAACGCCATATGCAGTTCGTCGCCGTCCCCGAAATATTGCCGGAGGTCTTCCGGCCACTGGTTCGCCTCAGCGATCATTACCGCATCGGGATATTTTTCGTCCAGCATCGCGCGGATACGTTTCAGGTACGCATGCGTTTCGGGAAGGCTCTCGCAGTTCGTCCCTTCGCGCTCGAAAAGGTACGGGACAGCGTCCACCCGGAATCCGTCCAGCCCCATATCGAGCCAAAAACGGATGACGTCGAGCATCTCCTCCTGCACCTTGGGGTTATCGAAATTCAGGTCGGGTTGATGGGAGAAAAAACGGTGCCAGTAATAACTCCCGCAGTCGGCGCACCACGCCCAGTTCGATGTTTCATGGTTGATAAATATAATACTCGCGCCGGAATATTTATTCGGATCGTCCGACCAGACATAGTAGTCGTGATACGGCGAGGAAGGCCCCTTTCGCGCCTCGACAAACCACGGGTGACGGTCGGAGGTATGGTTCAGCACCAAGTCCGCGATCACGCGAATCCCTTGCATATGCGCCTCAACCAGGAATACCTTGAACTCCTCCATAGTACCGTACTCGGGATTGATACCTTTATAATCCATAATATCATAACCGTCATCGCGCCCCGGCGATGGATACATCGGGAGTAGCCAGATGCAGTCCACCCCCAGTTCGCGGAGATATTCGAGACGGGAAGTCAGCCCGGGAATATCTCCCTTTCCGTCGCCGTTCGAATCCTGGAATCCCCGGATATAGAGTTCGTAGAATACCGCGTCCTTGTACCAGTAGTCTTTCAATATTTCGTCCTTATTTCTTTTTTGCTTTTATCAGACGGGAGAGAATACCCCGGATATCCTTGTAATTCGCGACATTATACTTCGCGCGCGAGTAGTCGTAGCCTACCTTGACCGTAATCGCGTCATCGTCCAATACGCCGAACATATCCTCGTCGGTCACATCATCCCCGGCCGCAAGGATAAAATCGTACTTACTGCGCGATATCCAGAATCTGCATCCCTGCCCCTTCGATATCCCCACGTCCTTGATCTCCAGCACCATATTCCCCTCGAGAATACCGATCTTATGGTTCTGGGTCAGGCTGATCAGCGAATTTTTCAGTTCGGTAGCGCGAATCTGCCCTAATTCCGGGTCGGTCTTCCGGTAATGCCACACCAGCGAAAAATCCTTCTCCTCGATAAACGTGCCGGGGGTACGCAGTACGAAACGTTCCAGTACGGGGCGAATCTCCTGCTTCCATTCGGTAGAGGAGTGCGCGGTCGACCGCCATTCCTTTTCATCCTTCCGGTAGAACCACCCCCCGTGCTCCGCCATCAGGTTGATATCTATCCCATCGAACCAGCGTCCTACGCTGTCGCGCCCTCTCCCGCTGATAATCACTGTTTCCGTGCCGGGGATAGACGCGAGGGACTTCAGGATAGACGCGAGCGCGTGATCGGGCGACGCGTTCTCAGGACGGTTATTAAACGGGACTAACGTACCGTCATAATCGAGCAGTATCAGCGCGTTTTTACTCGCGGCAAATTTCAATGCTATATCTTCCAATTCCGCCTCATTTAGGGTGGTTTTTATAATAAATTCGTTCTGCGCGCGAATACTCAGCAGTTTTTCGAGGAAATCCTCCGCCCATTGGGTGATATTATACGCCTCCAGACGCTGATGCATCGCCTGAAGGTACATCTCCTGCTCGGGATGCGACATCCGCAGCGCCCGCGCGATCGCCTCGGCGACCTCCTCATAATTATAGGGGTTTACCTGAATGGCTTCGCCAAGTTCTTTAGCCGACCCCGCGAATTCGCTGAGAATCAATACCCCGTGGCCGTCCTCGCACACGGCGATATATTCCTTCGCGACCAGATTCATCCCGTCGCGTAACGGAGTCACGAGCCCGATATCGGCCACAGTATACAACGCCATCATCTCGGTGAAACTCATCGTCCGGTAGAAATACTTCACCGGGTCCCACCCGATCGAGCCGTACTTCCCGTTCAGCGCGCCGACCTTCTCCTCGACCACCTTTTTGATCGATATATAGTCCTCGATACCGTCGCGCGAGGGCGACACTACGAGGATCAGGGTGATTTTCTCACGGTAGCCGGGATACTTATCGAGGAAGTACTCAAACGATTCGATACGCTGGATAATGCCCTTCGTATAATCGAGCCTGTCCACGGAGAGCAGGATTTTTTTATCCTTCATCTCCGCGCGCATCTTAGCGGCTTCCTTTTTTACTTCGGGCAGACCGGCGCTATCGCGGTATTTCCGGTAGTCGATACCCATCGGGAACGTATCGATTTTCACCGCGCGGTTTCCCATCCGTACCTGCCCGAGGTTATGCTCCATACCGAGGATATTCCGAAGGCAATCGAGGAAGTAGGAAACATAGTCGTAGGTGTGGAATCCGATCAGATCGGCGCCCATCATTCCATCGAGGAGCTCCCGCCGCCATGGAAGCAGGCGGAAAATATCGTAGACGGGAAACGGGATATGCAGGAAGAAACCGATCGGGATATCCGGGTATTTCTCGCGTATCATCGCGGGAAGCAGGAGAAGCTGGTAATCGTGTATCCATACGATATCGTCCGGCTTTATCTGCGCAATTACCGCGTCGGCGAACTTCCTGTTGACATTGACATACTCGTTCCAGTAAGAACCCTCGTATTTCGCGAGGAGCTGGAAGTAATGAAACAGCGGCCACAGCGTCTTATTCGAAAATCCGTAATAGTACTGCTCGACCTCACGGCGTGAGAGATGCACCGGATACATGCCCTTCGCGGACATTTTATCCATAATATCCGTTTTCTCATGCTCGGTGAGACGTTCCGAATTGATGCCGCTCCACCCTACCCAGAGCGCCGGACGCGACTCGAAGAATGACGAAAGCCCTGTCGCGAGACCTCCCGCGCTGAAATTAATATTAATCCTGTTATTCGTCTTGGAGAGCTTAACCGGCAGGCGATTCGATACCATAACTATTCGTTTCAAAAACACTTCCCCATGTAACATTTCCTATATTTTACCGGCTATTACATTAGATTGCAAGTATATACCGGTTAAATAATAAAAAATCCCCGCATTCAGCGTAACCGCTTGATTTTTACCGATATTATTGTTATGATATATTATCAAATTCAGGAGGCGGGAAATGAAAAAGAAACCCCGGAACACGCTCGTGCTCGCCTCGCTCGAGGGAAAGAACAACCTGAATAAGGCGTCGGTGATTCCCTCCGCGCGCGAAAAAGAGCGGTATGACAGGAACTACCGGAAACGGCAGTTCAGGAATGAGACGGAAATGTGCCGTCGCGATAACCATAACGGTTGGAGCGGCGGCCTTTTTGATTCAGGAAATAATGTAACGGCCACAAGCGGCATACTGCGTATGTGCTAATCCCGATGCCGGACAAATAATTATCATAAAAATATAACCCGTGATGAGAGTATGTCGCTAATATCAACTATGCGGCACATTGCGTGCGGCCCCCACCTCCCTCTACGCGTAAGGCAAGTGGATGGCGGGTCGGACGACCCCGCAAAGCGGGGGAGGAGTTACGGCGTTTCCCGTTTTGCGATCCTTCTTCCCAGAAGCGGCATCAAGGCGGGGCGCTCTTTGGATACAGAAAGTATCATATCTCCCCTGCGTTTCCGGCATCGGGGGACTCCTTTGTTTCTTCTAATTGGACTGATTTACATTTGCCTTCTTTAATAAGATTCACAACTCGTTGTATTCCTTCCATCGCGAAGATAATCTTTACTCTGCTATACCGAACTTCCGGTGCTCCTTCTAATAGGGGAAAATCTTTTAGCTTATCTATTCCTATTTTCCAAGCGATTATACTTATCATTTCCAAATTATATCCATATCCGTCTTCGCCCATGTGTTTGCTGAAAAAGTAGTTATAATTCGTAGGAGAGACCCCGAAGAAACAAATAATAAATGATGTTCCGTCCCGTTTGTGAAACTTCAGATACCCCATATTTGTATTCTGTTTCCGGAGACCGCCTGCGATAAATCGTACTTCCTCGATTTCATTCCACTCTGCGAATTTCTTTTCGCCGATGAATATCCGGTACCAGAACTTTTTCCCATAGATACCATCGTTCTTTAAAGTGACGTTCCATAATCCGGTAATAATCTGGGTAATAAAATGCGGATATTCTCCTGTATAAACACACCAAAATGTTAAAACCAAGGGTAGAATAAACGCTCCGGAAAATGTACCCGCAATAAAAATTCCATACACTAATAGTATAATTAAAAATCCTGCAATAAAATATGGTAAAATAAACTCGAAAAGGAATACCCCCATAGGTCTTTGCTTGTAGCTTACGTTAATTTGTGCCATGTGGTTTTCCTAAATCCTTCATTGATTTTTTCCACCATTCGCCAAAAAAATCAAAGAGAGTTTCAACTGAAGAAAATACCGTACCTAGAGCAAATTGTCCGGCATGCGCTCCCTGCATCAATGCCCCGGTTTGCGCCCCGCTGGTAATTGTAAATCCTGTATTTATACCGAATCCGGCCGAACCGACGATTAACGAACCTACTCCCGCTTTAAAAAGTGTTTGCGCCCATCCTCCTTTATTCCAATAACCATCTAACGTCTGACCATCAATCAGGAACTGACTTGAAACATCCTCCGCTGTATAATAAATAGCAGAAAACTTTAAAGCAGAGTTTACTGTATCAAAAGCGCGCGTCCCGGTGCCTACAGCGCCGAAAACCGATCCTGAAAATCCCGCCCATAATAAATCCGCTCCCGGATTTTCCCATTGATATCCTGGCATTAGTCTTATTTTCAACCCCTCCATTCCCGCTTTCAATCCTATGTTTAATGCCGCATTGATAATCGCAGAATCGAAAACCGCTCCCCCGGTCGTTCCCAATACACCGGGTAATAATGGAAGTCCTATTCCGGTAGATATTGCCAAGCCTACAAGTGCAGCGCCGCCCGTCCAATTCGCAAGTGTCTTATTTTGATCTTGTTTGTCAGCATAGAACTGATTGATGTCATTATAATGATCCCCCCAGAAGAAGTTACCATTGACGGTTTGAGTCGGCAGTGTTGGTCCATACGAATATCCGCCTGCAACCCCACTTCCCGCAGCGGCCAGTTGAGCCTGCGCCTGGGCGGCTTCCTTCGCCGCCTTGGCCGCCTGCGCGGCGTCCCAGTTCTGCCATGACGCCATCTCCATATCCTTCGCCTTTTCCGCCAAATCCGCCTGCGCGAACTCCATGAACTTGTCGATCGCTTCCTGTCCGGTATAAACCTTCGGGTTGCCGTCCCTGTCCTTCTCCGTCGGGCTGGTGTACCCGTTCTTCATGATGTCGTTGATCTTTCCCGCGAGTTGCTGTTTCAACGCCTCCGCGATCTGCTTCGTGCCCTCTTCGCCGGATACCGAACGGTCGAAATAATTGAGCGCTTTCGCGAGCTTCATTATATCGGGATTCATGCTCTCGAACTGTTCCATATTCTTCTCGGCGTTCGCCCCCGCTACGCGAGGACAAGCTCAGGGTGACGATAGGTCGCAGGCAGTCTGCTTATAGCGCGATAGTATGCCGTAATGGAATTTGGCTGCCACGCAGTGGGCAAGGACTACTCCATGTTCTCCTCCGAAACAGCGTCGATATTCTTCAGCCACAGGTACTTCTTCGTCTCCGCCGCAACCACCCCGCTGAGGAATATCAATGTCACGATATTCGGGATAGCCATCATCGCGTTCATCGCATCGGCGAAATCAAACACGAGGTTCAGGCTCAGCACCGACCCCACAAACACCGCGACCACCCACACGACACGGTACGGGATAATCGATACCTTTCCGAAGAGGTACTCGACCGCGCGCTCGCCGTAGTACGACCATCCGAGGATAGTGGAGTACACGAATGTCAGAAGCCCGCCGGTCAGCACGATCGGCCCGACCACGGGAATCTGCGAGAACGCCATCTTCGTCAACTGCGCGTCCTTATAGTTCATAAGGGTGTCGGGAAATTTCATAATCGTCGTCACGAGCACCAGCCCCGTCATCGCGCACACGACCACCGTGTCCCAGAACGTCCCGGTCGCCGACACGAGAGCCTGACGCACGGGGTTACGGGTTTGCGCAGACGCGGCGAGGATAGGCGCGGAGCCCAGCCCCGATTCGTTGGAGAACAACCCGCGCGCGATACCGTAGCGTAACGTCATCATCAATGTCGCGCCGACAAATCCCCCGCCCGCAGCCTCAGGAGTGAACGCCGAACGTGCGATCAGCCCGAGCGCGGGTATAATAAAACTCCCGTTAATGAAAAGGATGATGATGCATCCGAGTACGTAGAAGAACGCCATCAACGGCACCAGCAGACTGGTCACCCTCGCGATCGCCTTCACCCCGCCGAGAATAACAAGCGCGGTCAGGACGGTGAGGACGATCCCGGTGATGGCGGGGTCTATCTGGAACGTGTCCTTCACCATACCCGCGATGGAATTCGCCTGCACCATATTGCCTATCCCGAACGCCGCGACAGCGGTAAAGATACTGAACAGCACCGCGAGCCATTTCATCTTCATCCCCTTCTCGAGCGCGTACATCGGGCCGCCCAGCATCGTTCCGTCCGAGGTCTTGACACGGTACTTGACCGCGAGGACTCCTTCCGCGTATTTGGTGGCTATACCCAGTACGCCGGTGATCCACATCCAGAATACCGCGCCGGGCCCGCCCATCGAAATAGCGGTGGCGACCCCGATGATATTCCCGGTGCCGATAGTCGCGGCGAGCGCGGCTGTCAACGCCCCGAACTGGCTGACGTCTCCCTTCCCCTCGTCGTCTTTCTTTACCGACAGCTTGATGCCGAAGAATGTATAGGACTGGATAAACCGTAACCGGATAGTTAAAAACATATGCGTGCCGATCAGGAGAATCAGCATCGGCGGGCCCCATAAATACCCGTTGATGAACTTAATCCCGCCGTGAATTGCTTCGATTATCGCCTGCATAGTATTCCCCGTAAATATTTTCGGATATTATACATTCTGCGGGTCTCCCGTGCAACACTTATTTTATTTACCCCCTGAGCCGCCGATTGAACGTTTACTTGCATTATGTATGATAATATAATAAACTATAGAGTAGTTCTAAAAACTTCACGGAAATGAAATGAATACGTATAATTATCGAATAAAAGAAGATATTACTATGTCACTGCGAGCCTGCCTTCTACCGAAGGTAGACAGGGAACGCAGTAACGAAGCAGTCTATGTAATTTATTAAATGACAATAGAATAGATTGCTTCTACCGCGCTTCAATAAGTTTTGTAGCGCGGCATCGCAATGACAGGGTTATTTTCCTATTTGGTAATTTCTGAATTATTATTGAGTTATTAGAATTGCCCTATATTATAAAACTATGAGTATAAAGAATAGATTTTTCACTATACTATCGAGCGGTATGACACCGGAAAAACACGGTTATGAAAATGTTGCCCAGGCAAGATTTATTAACTCTATCGTCTATTTTTCATTGCTGGTCTGTATATACTTATTCTCTCTCTATATTGTCCGTAACGCGCCCCTCAGGGATTTCATCGTCCTAGTTATCGTAATCATATGTATCTTATTTATCATCCTCGTTCAATGGCGTACCAAGAGCACCGTTATATCGGGTTTTTCCCTGAGCGCGCTGGTTAGCATGATTATCCTGCGCGGATTCCTCTGGCAAACCATGTTCGGCGCATCGACATACCTGATATTTTCCTTCCCTGTGATCGCGTTTTATATGAACGGGAAAAGGCGCGGGTCGTGGTGGGTTTTCTCGGTTTTCCTGATTACCCTGCTTTTTTGGATATCGTCCCTCCTCGGAATATTCGTACCGCCGGTTCAACCCGTCGAATTAGCCCAGATGCTTCTGGTATATATCGGTATCAGCACGGCAACCTTTTATTATGAAACTATCCGCCTTCAGAACTTAGAAACCATGAAAAAACAATTGGTCACTGATCAATTAACCCGCCTCCCCAACCGGACAGCCCTTGTATGCGATATACGGAACTCGAAGGTTTCCCATCTCATTCTGATAAATATCGACGGGTTTAAGGAATTGAACGATTTTTACGGGCATCCGGGCGGGGATGAAATACTCAAACAAGTCGCGCAATCGTTGGAGGAAAGAGCGCATTCCGGGAGGGTTTACCGTCTGTATGCCGACGAATTCGCAATCCTGATCGATAAACAGATGAAGCCGGACGAATTGAATTATATCATTGAAAATATCCGTCTGCACTTTAAACGGGATAGTTTCAAATTGGAGGCCGAGGAGATTAAAATCAATGTGACTATGGGTATCTCCGAGGGAAACGCCAAACTTTTGGAAATGGCGGATATCGCGCTGGGAATGGCGAAAAAGGAGCACATCGGCTATAAATATGCCATGGATTGGGAGAAGATATATTCGGAGTATGGGGAAAACCTCGCAATACTGAAAACCCTTCGTAACGCTATCGACAACGACCGGATCGTCCCGTACTTTCAGCCGATCTACGATAACCGGACGCGAAAAATCGAGAAATTCGAAACCCTCGTGCGCGTTATCGACGATGAGGGCAAGGTCATACCGCCCCTATTATTCCTGGATATCGCGAAGAAAACCAAACTCTACCCATATATCACTAAAACTATGATTAAAAAATCGTTCGAGAAATTCTATCATACCCCGTGGCAGTTTTCGATCAACCTGTCGGTGGACGACATCAACGATTACGATACGTCGGAGTATATCCAACTCAGCCTGAAAGAATCGGGAATGGCTAACCAGGTCGTTTTCGAGATCACCGAGTCCGAGGGCATAGAAAATTTCGATACGGTATCGGAGTTTATCTCTCAGGTCAAGGAGCTCGGGTGCAAAATCGCCATCGACGATTTCGGCACGGGTTATTCGAATTTCAGTTACCTTATCAGCCTGAATGTCGATTTCCTGAAGATCGACGCGTCCCTGATCCGCAATCTCCCGTCCGATAAAAATCTCCAGATCATCGTCGAAACTATTGTGTCGTTTTCGCACCGTCTCGGCATCAGCACGATCGCGGAATTCGTCCATTCCTCCGAGGTGCAGGATAAAGTCGTCTCGATGGGTATTCATCACTCGCAGGGATATTTCATCGGCAAGCCCGATAAGGAAATCGTCACCGAAGCGTCGTTTTCCCGGTAATTCGCGTTACCCTATCTTGACTTAATCCCCGTCCATTTTTACAATATTGCATCCCATTTTTACCGAAAAGCGGAGGGCGCTATGAATACGTTATGGCTCCTTTTAATCGTCGTTGCAATCTATCTGATTTTTTATTTCGTCTACGGGAAATACGTCGAACGGAAGATCGTATGCGCGGATAACAATTGCGCCACCCCGTCGCACCGTCTCAACGACGGGATCGATTATGTTCCGACCCATAAATTCGTCCTGTTCGGGCATCATTTCGCGTCGATCGCGGGCGCGTCCCCGATAGTCGGCCCGATCCTCGCGCTGATATGGGGATGGGTTCCCGCGCTGTTGTGGATACTCTTCGGGAATATCTTCATCGGCGCGATACACGATTATCTCTCGCTCGCCGCGTCTATCCGTCACGAGGGCAAGTCGATCCAGTGGATCGCCCGTAAGCATATCAAGCCGAGCACCGGTACCATCTTCGCATGGTTTATCCTTTTCGTCCTGGTGCTGGTCGTCGCGGCGTTCAGTTCCCTGATCGGGAGCACGTTTGTAAAAAGCCCGCAGGTCGCGCTCGCGAGCATCCTTTTCATGGCGGTCGCGCTCCTGTTCAGTCTGATATTCTACCGTTTCAAGACTAACTTTATCCTTTCGACCGTCATCGGTGTACTGATGATGGGCGGAGCCATCTGGATATCCACTATCGAATTCACCGCCCCCGCCGACATGCTGGTCGTCAACATACCGGCCGGAGGGACGAACTCCTCTATCTCCTACTATCCCGTGCTGGACGGTAACATGGTCACTCCCCTGCCCGCCGGGGCAATGGAGTATCTGCCGACCAACGCGCTGAAGATTATCGACGCCGCGTCGTATGAGGGCTCCGGCCTGAATATCGACCCGTCGGTAAGAATAGGAATCATCTCCATCGCGGGCCAGCCCTATATTGTCGACGCCAGGGTTCCGTTAAGTATCCCCGTCAATCCGTTTATGACCCCTAAGGCAATCCCGTGGACAGTGTACCGTTCCGGCGAATCGCTCGGATACCTGCTGGGAATACCGCTGCCGTACGAGATATGGCTGATTATCCTGCTCGTCTATATCATAGTCGCGGCGTCGCTCCCGGTGACCGTGCTCCTCCAGCCCAGGGACTACCTGAACTCATGGATACTCTATATCGGGATATTTCTCGGCGGTGCGGCGCTTCTCGTTCTGCACCAGAGCATGACTATCCCTGATTTCACGGCGTTCACCGTCCCGGCAATCGCGGGAAAGCCTACGCCGTTCTGGCCGATTATCCCGCTGATTATCGCGTGCGGAAGCCTGTCCGGGTTCCATTCGCTTGTGGCGTCGGGAACGACCGCGAAACAGCTCGATAAGGAGAAGGACGCGCTGTTCATCGGGTTCGGCGGTATGCTGACCGAGGGACTCCTCGCGGCGCTGGTCGTCCTCTTAGTCGGCTCGTCGCTGTTCTTCATCGCGGGCGACAAGGCCGGAATGATCACGGGCGTAGATAATTATGTAAAAAATTATAACGCGTTCCTGAAGGCCAGCGGCGACGCGGTCGTGCTGTTCTCCAAGGCGTTCGGATACACGGTCAATAAGGCGTTCGGGATATCGGTGGCGGTAATGACCACTCTCGCCGCGCTCTGGGTGGCGTCGTTCGCGCTGACCACCCTCGACACGACGAACCGTCTCGCGCGGTATATCGTGAGCGAACTCGCCGAGCCGCTGAAGAATAAGTCCGGCGGATTGTTCAAATTCCTGTCGAACCGCTGGACCGCGTCGTTCATCCCGGCGTTCCTCGGCATCGTGCTCGCATGGAGCGGAACCTATACGGTCATCTGGCCTGCGTTCGGCGGAGCGAACCAGATGCTTGCGTCCATCGCGCTTATCACTATCGCGTCATGGGTGATGAAAAAGGATTTCCGGAGCGGGCTGATCGCGCTCATCCCGGCGATATTCCTATGGATCACCGTAACCGCCGCGCTGTTCTGGTACCTGATCGCGGTGACCCTGCCGTCGGTACAGGCCGCGGCGAACGCCCAGGATATTCTCACCCCGCTATTAGTCGGCATCATAGTCGCCGTCATGCTGGTACTGAACTTTATCCTCATTATCGACTTCTGGAGTGTTATCCGTAAAAAACCGTCCATAGCATGATGACCGAACCGGAGGGTGGATTTGTTTCAAAAAGTAAAAGAACTGAAAATAAGGGATAACGATACCTACTTCATGGAAAGCGTGGGCGACCGGGTTGTCATCAATAAAAATTACGAGGGCATCCTCGTACTGGACAACCAGTTGACCGGGATGAACGAAATCCCCCTGTTCCCGGGGCTGAAGATATATTCGTCGCTCTACAGTCACGCCCAGAATTCCATCCTGCTCCTCTGCCCGGAGAACGACTGCCTGATTTTCGCCGACCTCAAAGCCGGGCATTACGACATCCTCCCGATAGAAAAGCACGAGCTCGGCGTATTCAATACCCGGTTGTATGTCTGGTATGACGATATTATCCTGATGTCCGCGCCGGACGGGGTGTTCTACGAATACGTGCTGGGCGGGAATAAACTGACCCAGCTCGACGGTGAGGAAATCGATAACGATTATCCGAAGTTTTACACGTTCTGGAGCACCACCCGTAAATATACCCCCATCGATATATCGCATACCCCGTATGGATATATCTACGGCGACCGTATCACGCAGGAGTACGGATTCTACGATTTCGACCGGAACACCGAGCGGAATATCCGCGTCACCGACATCGAGCCGGAGGAAATCCTTTACCGGAACGGGGTTTGGGTGCTGGGGGCGGAGAACCAGATACGGATATCGACCGAGAAGGTGCGCGACGATTCGAGCTACAGCTACGATCAGACATCGGTACGCCTGCCGGAGGGGTATCATGTCAGGAAGGTGCGTTTTCTGAATTTCACCCATCACCCGCGCGTGATCGCGCTGGTCTCCGGGCCGCATATCGATTCGGATATGTATCTCGAGATTTTCGAACTTACCCGATAGCGGGCTCGTCCATCTCCTTATCGCCGTACAGCGAGTAAAAACACCCGCAGTAGTTCTGACGGTACAGCGCCATCTCGTGCGACGTCTTAACCGAACGGTGGAAACCGTCCTGCTTCTTGAAGTCGGTCGTCAGATACTCTATCCTGAACTCGTCCTGCAACGCCTCGCCGGACTCGTTGACGGCATCGGTATTCTTCATCGGCGATAATGTCAGCGTGCTCGCGACCGCGTCGAAACCGCCCTTCTTCGCCTGTTCGAACGTCTCCCGCAGGCGCATGCTGTAGCAGTTCCGGCATCGCTCCCCGCGTTCGGGCTCCTTGCGCATCGGCTTGCTCTGGCGGAACCATTCGCCGATATTGTACCGCCCCCAGTGCAGGGGGATATCTCCCCAAAGGTGCGCGAGCTTGCGTACCTCGAGGAAACGGCGTTCCATTTCGACTTCGGGATAGATATTGGGATTATAATAAAAGAGATGGATGGAAAAATCGGGGGCGTACGGGAGCACGCGCTCCCACGGGGTTTCTTTCATCAGTGGAGGCAGACATCCTGAGAGGCAAGGCGCGCAGCAGACATGCAAAAGCAACCGTTTCATGCCGCTACACCGCTCCTTTTATTCCCGTCCAAACCGCGCCCTTTCCCGCAAAATCCCCGCATTTTACCCTCATCCCTTGCTCCATCACCCCACACCATTGTAAATCCGTTAAATCAATAGCGCAAGTTTTTGCTTTTTCAAATTTCCGGGTGTATACTAAGTGGCAGTTCATTTGGAGAAGGGGAATGATTAAGAAACTGAATATACCTATCCGGGACGAGGAGGAACTCCTCCAGCTCGAAGCGGGCGATATGGTGCGTCTGACCGGGACTCTGTACACAGCCCGCGACCAGGCGCATAGGAAGATTCTCGACGGTATCGAGCACGGTATCGAACCCCCGTTCGACCTGAAAAACAATCTCATCTACTACTGCGGCCCCACCCCCCCGCGCGAGGACGGATTATTCGGCTCGGCCGGCCCGACTACATCGTCGCGGATGGATAAAATGACTCCGCCTCTGATCGAGCGCGGTATCCGAGGGACTATCGGCAAGGGCGAACGTTCCCCCGAGGTGCTGGAAGCATGCCGGAAGTACCGCGCGGTCTACCTAGCGGCGTTCGGCGGCGCGGGCGCGGAACTCGCCAAACGCATCAAGAAGCAGGAACTGGTGGCGTACCCGGAGCTGGGTACCGAGGCGGTGTATAAGCTCGAGGTGGAGGATTTCCCGGTGATAGTCGCGGTGGACACGAAGGGGAAGAGTATATTATAGGGAATATACTTGTATCCATTTTCATATAGAACCTGAAATATTTCGGAGAATATATGCTACTCCATGAAATATTAGACAACCATATTGCGCGTTTTAATACCGTCCCCGGCGCGGGAATATTTTATTTCGACTCCGAAGGATACTCGACCGCATTCGCCGGTAAAAAACATATCCGGCAGGTGGAAAAAATCACCTCCAATACCCTCTTCGAAGCTGCGTCATTAACAAAGCCCCTTTTTGCTTATATTGTCATACTCATGATCGATAAAGGCATTCTCAGCCTTGACACGCCCATCGATTTTTATATCAAGAAATACAAAATCCCGATTCTCGATTATCAGGAGTTTTTATCCGATCCCGCTTTCCTGAAAATTACCCCTCGCGCCATTCTGATTCACAGTACAGGACTACCGAACTGGATGAATATCAAAGACTACAAAGAGCTTTTGTTCGATCCGGGGGATTATTTTCAGTATTCCGGCATGAGCTATGTTTTCCTGCAATGGCTGATCGAGCGTATCACCAGTCAAAGTATCCAAGAGCTTGCGATGAAATATGTTTTCCGTCCGCTTGTTCTGAAACAGAGCGGCTTCGAATGGAGGATGGAATGGGAAAACGATCTGGCTAACGGGCATAGTTCGGACGGAGAACCGTTGGAAAAACAGCGTAAGATACAGGGAGGAGCCGCCGCGGCGCTCCTGACAACAGTGCGAGACTACGGGTTTTTCTTCCGCGATTTTGTCGATAAAATCCGAAAAAAAGAAGATGTATTCGCGCAGGTCGATATTCCCCAGATCAGGCGTTTCAGGAATTCGGATTTTTACTCGCAACACAGTAGTATCGCGTGGGGGCTGGGAATTGGTATGGAACTGTACGATGATGAATGGTGGATCTGGCAGGTCGGTGCAAATCCGAATTTCTTCAACTGGGCGCTCGCGAATCCGTCCACGGGTCAAGGCGCTGTAATCTTCACCAACTCCGAGCCGGGTAATCCTGTACCCGAAGCGGTCTTGAGCGCCCTTTTCGGCGACGGCCATCCCTGCTTCGAATTTGATAAAGTTTATCTCTCGCAGAATAGTTAGTCATCGTCGCGGCGGACACGAAGAGGAAGAGTATACTGTGGGGAATAACCTTTATAGTTAAAGGTTTTTCTTTCGAACATTTTCCATCTGTACCTTTAATTCCGGCAGTATCTCTTTTACGGTTTTCCATATTATCTCATTATTAATACCGAAATACTCATGTATCATAATATTTCTCATCGCAGTCATTTTTTTCCAATGAATTTCAGGGAATTCCCGCTTTATTTCTGTTGGGATATGTTTAGCAGCTTCGCCGATAATTTCAAAGAGACGGGTGACTGCAAGTTGGGTCTTTGAATCGTGATTGAATTCTTCAAATTTCATTTCACTAGTAAAATCAATTGCGTTCTTTATAGCTTCTAAAATATCATTAATAAAATCTATCACTTCTCTGTCTTTCTTCACAGATACTTTACCTCACTTAAAATATGTTTCCCGATATTCGGTTTGAGCGAATCCTTAGTCACCAAATCCACCTTTGTTTTCAACAATTTCCCGATACTATCCCGAAGGTCAAAAAATTCAAAAAGATTGGGGTTTTCGGTGAACGATACCAATATATCCAAGTCGCTTTTTTCAGTTTGTTCGCCGCGCACATACGACCCAAACACTCCGATTTCCCTAATATGATATTTCTGTTCCAGTAAAAGTTTTTGTGCTTGTAGAACCTCTACAATTTCAGCAAGTGTCTTCATTCCCTACTCCTCGAACTCCAATTCCTTCTATTTAGCTTCTTCCTCTATAATACTCTCAACCTGTATTTTCAATTGAGGTATTTTACGGTTTATCGCGTCCCAGATCATTTCATAATCGATACCGAAATAATGATGGATCAGTTTATCGCGCATCCCGGCGAGTTTCTTCCATTCTACTTCAGGGTATTTTCCCTTTATATCGTCCGGGATATTTTTCACCGCTTCCCCGATAATCTCCGGACTTCGGATAAACGCCCTGCATAGTATTTCATTTTTTATAAAACTATCATACCCCAGATTTACCGAATTCCTTTCCAGCACTTCCGCTTCGGTAAGTATATGCCGTAAAAATATCTTATAGTCTTTCATACACCGCCTCTTTCTCGATACCCGGTTTCATTAACGGGTCTATCCCTTCGGGAGTCAGGACGTCTACCTTCATCTGTAAAATATCCTCAAGAAAGAAACAGAGTTCCATATAACTGTCGAAATTTTTCCTGCCTGACTCGAATTCGACAATGAAATCTACATCGCTGTCGGGACGCTGTTCGTTCCGGGCGAACGAACCGAATATGCCGATTTTTTTTACGCCGAATCTTTTTATCCGGTCTTTATTTGACTGAATGACCTGCAATAATTCGTTTGTATTTTTCATCCCCCTACTCCTTGAACTCCAGTTCCTTGTCGATCTCCAGCTCCTTGATCTTCTTATGCAGGTACGTCCGTTCGATCTCCAGCGACTCCGCCGCCTTCGTGATATTCATCCCGCACTTGATGAGCCGGTTGATGATCAGACCCTTCTCGAACTGGTGCTTGGCGTCCTTCAGCGTCTGATTCTCGTACTTGGTGTCGAGATTGGCCTCCTCGGGGAAACTGCACTTCAGCACATCCTCCGGCTCGATCACCGGCGAGGGAGTCAGCACGATCAGGCGCTGGATGAAGTTGCGGAGCTCGCGGACATTGCCGGGCCATGTCTTATTCATCAGCAGGTTGACCGCGGGCTTGGAGATTTTCACCTCGCGCCCGTTCCTAGTGGCGAATTCGTCGATAAAGAAATCGATCAGCATCGGGATATCGTCCTTCCGCTCCCGCAGCGACGGGATTTGCACGGGGATGACGTTCAGGCGGTAGTAGAGGTCCTGGCGGAACTTCCCGGCGCGGATCGCCTCGGTCAGGTCCTTGTTGGTCGCGGCGAGCACCACCACGTCCACCTTCACCACCTCGTTGCCGCCGACACGCTCGAGCTCGCGCTCCTGAAGCACGCGCAGCACCTTCGCCTGCGCGGAAAGGCTAAGGTCGCCCACCTCGTCGAGGAAGATCGTGCCCTTATGCGCCGATTCGAACTTTCCCTTCTTCTGCTTGTGCGCGCCGGTGAACGCCCCCTTCTCATGGCCGAACAGCTCCGATTCGATCAGGGTTTCCGGGATCGCGGCGCAGTTCACCCCGACGAACGCGTGGAACTTGCGGGCGCCCTGGGTATGTATCATCCGGGCGATCATTTCCTTACCCGTACCGTTCTCCCCGGTGATCAGTACCGACGCGTTACTCTGCGCGATATTTTCCAGTTTATCGAGGATAGCCTTGATGATAGGGCTTTCGCCGATAAACTGCACGGGCTTCTCGAGCTTCGACCGCAGGTTGATATTCTCGGTCTGTAATTCCTTGATACGTACCGCGTTACGGACAGTGCTGATGAGACGCTCCATCGATAGCGGTTTCTCGATAAAGTCGTATGCCCCGCGCTTCATAGCGTCCACGGCGAGCTTGATATTCCCGTGGCCGGAGATAATCACCACCGGCACGATCGGGAGATCGGAATGCATGAAATCGAGCAGGTCGAGGCCTCCCTTGAACGGGAGCATCACGTCGAGGATGACCGCGTCCATATCGGTGGTCAGTATTTTCTTCTCCGCGTCCAATCCGTCGGCGGCGGTGATAACGTCGTACCCCTCGTCGTCGAGAATATCGGATATGGTATCGCGAATTGCCGGTTCGTCGTCAACCACCAGTATTTTGTTCTTCAATGTTCATTCCTCCTTTTAAAGTTCCGCTGTCATGGCGCACCGGCAGTTCCAGATAGAACACGGTGCCTTCCGCATCGGTCTCGAACCAGATATTCCCGCCATGCTCGAGTATGATTCTTTCGGCTATCGCGAGGCCGAGCCCGGTTCCGCTGGCTTTAGTCGTATAGTACGGCTCGAACATCTTTTCCTGTACCGCGGGGCTGATTCCCCCGCTTTTATCTCTGATCGCGATTTGAATCCGGTCGTCCGCTTCGCTGGTAGTCATTTTAACCTGTTTTTCCCTATCGGCACAAGCTTCTATCGCGTTTGTGATGATATTTATGATTACCTGCTTGAACTGGTTGACGTCGAACTCCACTATAAATTCCGGCCTATGGCACTCGCACTCGAGCTTAAAGTCGGGATAAGCCCCACGGAAAAACTCGCCGATTTCATGGAGCACCGCGATAATATCGGATTTCGTGATGCTCAGGTAGGGAAGCCTCGCGAACTTTGAGAACTCGTTCACCAGTGTCTCCAATCGCTGGGTCTCGTTGATCACAGTCGATACCGTCTTGTCGAGAATTTTCGCGAACTCCTGGGGCGTCTTTACCCCGTAGGTAACCATGAGGCGCTCGGCGGAAAGTTTGATCGGAGTGAGCGGGTTCTTGACCTCGTGGGCGAGACGTTTCGCCATCTCCTGCCAGGCCTCCAGACGCTCCATACGCTTGATCTGCTCGGCGGCGATTTTCAGCTTCTGCGCCATCCTGTTAAAATTTACCGCCAGGTCGCCGATCTCGTCGCGCGAACTGATTTTCACCCGGTAGTTCAGGTTACCGTCGGCGATAATCCTCGTACCGGTCGCGATATCCTCGATATTCGACGTGATCCTCCGCCCGAACGACATACTGATAAAGAATACCGCTATCAGGATCGGCACCGAAAAGACGATGATCGACAGGATAGTGATCGGCTGGATGTACTGTTTTAACGTGTTCAGCTTACTGAAACTATCCATACTCTCGTTGAGTATCGCGAACGGGCGGTACAGGTAAAGGGGGACATGCTGGACGAAGAACAACGCCTTTTTCTGGTAGTGGAACACCGCGACATTGTAATTCTCGCCCAGATAGAACATCTGGGTCACACGGGCGCGGACGATGGAACTGTAATATCCGACTATCTTGCCCTCGGATTGGAGGATTTCCCCGGAGAGCACGCCGGATTCTTCCCGGACGAACTTGATCTCGTTATTCGTGATTTTGAAGATTACCGGGAATTGCCCGGGTTTCTCGAGAACACGGATAAGGGTCTCGCGTTCGAAATTCAGTTTTTCCAGTTCGACCAATTCGTTATAGTTCTTCATCAGGCTCTGGCTGATCTCGCGTTCCGAACGGATAAACGAATCCTCCAGGAGCAGGATCAGGTAGTACATCATCCCGCCGACCAGCAGGATAGAACCCATCGATACCAACAGGAAATAGAGGGAGATTTTCCCGCGAAGCTGATATCCCTTGATACCGCGCTGCTGGAATATAAATATTTTTAAAAAGTTCGAGGTAACCCATAGACCGAGAGACGACGATATAAAGACCACCGACGGGATAACCGTCCGAAGGGTTTCGTTCGCGCCGATGGACAGGAGCCATGAATAGGTTTGCAGACCTAAGAAAATCGAAATAGACCCGATGACAAGTATAATGATAAGGTAGAAAATTTTATTTGATAAAGAAGCCATTTTTATTAAACATCCCGGATTGGATTCTCGCCGTGGAATAACTCCATTTCCCAAAAAGGTTGTAAATCAGACTCAGCGGGGGATACAGTTTCAGCGACGTCGCATTCAGCTGAGTCTCCACATAATAAGATTCCGACCCTGATAAATCGTCGATATAGATAACCTTAACACCCTTCGGGTTCATTATCAAGTAAAGTACCTGATCGAGATTATCCGACCACATCGTCTTGAGCGCGCCTTCTTTCTGCCATTCGATCTCATAGCCCTGATTGATAATATCCTTTTTCACCGTAAACTTGAATGAAAAATTCGTCACAATCTCATCGGGAAGGATCGGCCCCGTGTCGCGGAACACCCAAAACTCGTACATCACATCCACTTCGATTCCGTCGCCCAGAATCTTCACTACATCAAGCTCATCTAAAAAAAAACTATGGATGGAAAGGGTAATAAACTGGCTTTTAATTTCCATTTCCGCGATCTGGAATTTCGACGCGTAAACAGAGGGGGCAAGGAAAAATAGGAAAACTCCCAGCAGAAAGAGCAGGCAGGAGTATTTGCTCCGTCGCATGTTAAAATCCTATACCATAGGATACGGATATGTTTTCGGAATTTATCGATACCGACAGGCTTTGGAGTTTCTTGTCTATCTGGCGATTCAATAAATCGGCGGTGGTATACGCGTCATACATACT
Organism: Brevinematales bacterium; assembly: GCA_013177895.1. Taxonomy (GTDB): domain Bacteria; phylum Spirochaetota; class Brevinematia; order Brevinematales; family GWF1-51-8; genus GWF1-51-8. The sequence continues at coordinate 95,384 of JABLXV010000001.1, forward strand.
GAACGCTTTGATCCCGATATAAATAAAGAAGGATGAAACGACTAATACCTGATCGGTCGCGGACAGGGTGTTGAAGCTCGCGGAATCCCCGTAGATAGTCTGAAACCTCAACCGAATCCCGTAATTAAAGAGATGGTAGAGCGTCTCGCCGAGAAACAGCAGCGACCCTTTGGTATAATCCCCGAGGTAAAACTGTCCGGCTCCCGCATATATCAGGGAGAACGCAGCCCCCGCGAACGGGTCTTTCTTATAGGAATATAACGCTAATGCGGTATTTACCTTGTTCGTGATAGCGGGCACGCTCAGCATATTCTCTTCAAAACCCGGTTCCGCGAACGGATCCTGCGAAAAAAGGAGAACCGGCAGACTGACAAGAAGCATGAGACAGATGAGTTTTATCCGGGTTTTCATAGTTCGCTCTCCCGCCTAAAACCGGATTTCGTATGACGCGGAAAACCCGTCTGTTGTCGGCGCGACCGATACCGGGCTATTCTCGAAGAAGGAAATATCCAAGACGTTGTAGAGATATAAGAACGCGTAGGTGACTCCCAGGCCGACCGCCCAGAACGTCTCTTCATTGCTGAGTTTCGCTTTGAACTTCATCCCTATATTAAAGGGGAACGCGCCCCCGACGGAATCGAAATCGAAGTCGGCAACCGTTGTCAGGAAACCCATCACCAATATGGACGAGGCGCCCCAGATGGATAAACCCTTTCCGAGCTGTCCGCTATAAATCTGCCCCATACCGGGGGAAACTACCGAAAGGAATATGCCGAAGGGTTTACTGAACTGGGGATTGGCGCTCGGGGTGGTCTGTTCGGCGTATGAGGGGGAAATAAACAGTGCGGTAAGCGAAAAAATCATAAGGACGGCGATGACTTTATTTCTCATCAAACTTCCTTTCCTCGATTAGAAAGCGGATTGCCTCGAGCGCATCGGACTCGTCGGAACCGTCGGCGGATACTATGATAACCGTATCCTTTCCGGCCGCGAGGAGTAATAGATTCATAATGCTCTTAGCATTAACTTCCTTACCCTCTTTTATAATGCGGATCTCGCTCGTGAATTGACTCGCCGTATTCGCAAGAAGCGAAGCCGGTCTCGCGTGCAGTCCGTATTCGTTGGAGATGGTGACAGAAACTTGCTTCATCGGCTGCTCCGCCGTTTCAAGTAGTTATCCTTCATCTATTCTAATTCCCTCTCTTTCTTCATGAAATTGATCACTTTCCGTTCGAGTTCCTCGGCGGAATTGTATCCCAGCCGCCTCATCACTTCCCGGTAGGCGGCCACCTCTATGAGTAGAGGCACATTCCTGCCGCTCGATACGGGAATCTCTTTCATCGGGATATCCAGACCCAGTATATTCTGGTACTTTTCTTCCATTCCCAGCCGGTCGTAATTATAATCGCTGCGCCATTCGATCAGGTTCACCACCAGCCCCAGATGCTCGAAGTTGAGAACCCTGCCCTCGCCGTAATACTGCGAGACATTGATGATGCCGATGCCGCGAATTTCAATATAGGGGCCGTAATCGACATACGGTTCGCCTTTGAGCTCGAAGCCGCTGGGGGTACGGAGTTTCTTGACCCGCACCATATCGTCGCTGATAAACTTATGCCCGCGTTCGACTAAACCCAATACGCTTTCGCTTTTCCCAATCCCGCTGGGACCGAGTATCATAACGCCGATATTATAGATCGAAACAAAGTTCCCGTGAAACACCACATACGAGGCGAACAGGTCGTCGAGAATGGTCGTAATGAGCGCGATAAACTTCTCGGTCGTCTGCTTCGTCCTCAGCACCGGGATAGACCGCATATCGGCGAAATCCATCACATACTGGGGAATATCCTGCCCGTGGGTAATTATGCATACGGGAATATCGTACTTAAAAAAATTCTCAATATTCTCAGTCTCGTTATCGGAGATCAGCTTTTCGATATAAGCCACCTCGCCGCGCCCGAGAACCTGTATCCTCTCGCTGGCGAAATGCTCCATAAAACCGGAAAGCGTCAATCCGGGACGATTTATTTCCGGGCAGGTGATATCCTTATCCAAACCCGCGCCGCCGGCAAGAACCTCAAACCCCATGAGAAAATTCTGGCTTTCATCGATCTCCAAAAGTTTGGAAACCTTTATACTCTTGAGTTTAAGCTCCTCGGCCATTTATTCTTCCTAACTGAGTTCCGAAGTCTGGTGATGATCCTTTATTTTATCCATTTTCTTTTTTACTTCATGCTCGATCTTATCGGTAACAAGGTCGACCGCTTCCTTCCATTCCGCCGTGGACTCTTTCGCGAAATAGACGTCATGGTTCGCGCTGACTTTGATTTCCACTACATAATTAACGCGTTCCTTCTCCATGATAATATTTACCTGAATGATCTGGCTAAAATAAAATTTAACTTTCTGTAATCTCTTTTCGATATAATCCTTCATTTCCCCGTCGATATCAAAATGTCTGCCGGTATAGGAAATGTTCATCTTATCCTCCATATATATTCAGTAGGCACAACTACTTATTTTAAAATTGCATTATGATAACGGAACGGCTACTTTTGGACGAAACCCTCTTTGATTTTTTCCAGTTTGCCGCGCAGCCGCATAATCGCTTTCGTATGAAGCTGGGATACACGGGATTCGGTAACGGCTAGGATACTGCCGATTTCCTTCAGCGTCAGTCCTTCGTAATAATACAGTATCAGAACCTGTTTCTCCCGCTCGGGAAGATCCATCAGCGCCCGCGCGATCAGTTTTTTAATTTCATCCTTCTCCGCGACTACATCGGGATTGTAGCTGTCGGAGCTTTCCAACGTTTCTTCTATCGACATCGGGGCATTGTCGCTCCCGTCGTTCATAAACCAGTTCTCGTCCATCGATATCAGCGAATTTCCGCTGACACGCAGGAGCAGGGTATGGAACTCGTCCACATTGACGCCCATCGCCTCGGCGATCTCCTCGTCCTTGGCGGAACGCCCCAGCTTCGCTTCGAGGTCGGCGATCGTCCGTTCGATCTCCTTCGCCTTCTGGCGTACCGAACGGGGCAGCCAGTCGATCGCGCGAAGCTCGTCGAATATAGAACCCCGGATACGGGTGACCGCGTAGGTCTTGAACTTGATTTCCCGTTTGGGGTCGAACTTATCTATCGCGTCTATCAGCCCGAGGATACCGTAACTCACCAGATCATTAAACTCCACCGAGTTCGGGACATTCATAGCGATACGCCCGGCTACATATTTTACAAGCGGAGCGTATTTCTCTATGAAATAGTTTCTGATTTTCTGATCGTGGCTTTTAATGTATTTATCCCAGAGCTCGTCTTCCTCAAGCATTTCCAGTTCTTCATAACCCTTCATGGAAAAACTCCCAAAATTCCGCTTCACAACAATCCGTGTAAAATTATAACTTATTCAACCTGTTTCTACAATATTTTCTTACTTATTTTACGGCTATTTTATATATTTTACGTCCCGAATATCACTAGGATCAGGATAATCACTATCGCGAGAACCATGACGACGAGACTGATAACTTTATACAGATTCGCGCTTTTATCCTTCTTTTGCTTAGCCGCGGTATCCGTCGGTTTCTGCGAGTACATTCCGACTGTATCGGTATTTTTCTGCCCCTCGGTCATCGTACCGATTTCACGTATCTGTTTCATCGCTTCTTCGTCCAGCCCGGCATTGCCTTCGCCCGCCTGCTTCGGCAGCTGTTCGGGGCGGTTCTCACGCTCCTTGAGCTGCACACGCACCTTACTGCCGATCGAGAATGTCCCGAATAATCCGGGCCCGAATTGCAGATTGAGCAGGTTGTTCCCGGTCTCCTGCGATTTCTGGTTATTCGCGACACGCCCCCATACCGCGCGGGGTATCCCGCTGTCGTCGCGCCCGCCGATCAGATCGGCGATATAACGCGCGATATCGCGGTCGTCCATAATTTTTACCAGGATCTCGTCGCCCACATACACCCTCTCGATATCCGTCCCGCCAATCGGGGCGAGCACCGGATCGATCCGAAGGTTGACCATCATCACTTCTTTAATGCCCTGTTTGGGGATAATCTTGAGGCCAACCTTGGTGTTCGACAGGAACGTGTTGAACTTAAACACGTCGATATCCCCGGCGGACAGCTTGAACACGATCTGGTTATCGAGAAGCACCTTGCTGATACAGTTGAGCAGGAATCGTTTCAGGTTCACCATATCGTAATTCTTTTTATCGATAAACGAGGAGGTGATATAAGGGACATTTTCGGGCGAGAGGATTTCCCCCTCTATCCGCGACGCGAGCTCGAACTCGGCCTCCTTGCCCTCCATATAACGGGTGATTTCCTGTAGATAGTCGCGCCAATCGGTCTCGATACGGATACGGGAAAGATTGATATCGCCCGATAACGCGCAGAATACGTACTGGGGAATATTGAACTGGAAATTATAAAAAAGGACGACCGCGCCGTAAACCAATTTTTTACTGGATATAAATTTCGCCTTCAGCACCACTACGTCGCGTTCCGCCGCTTCAAGAATACGGATCGCGCCTTCCACATCGTTCTTGGTAAACAAGAGCAGATTATTCGCGAATTCCTCGGTAACCCCGTAATTACTAATCAATATTTGAGATTCGACTGCCATTCGTTCACCCTGCCCTGTTATTTGGATTCACCCGCGCCTCAATCCCTATTCATCACCGTCTTGATCGCTTTCGCGATAATTTTCGGGTCGGCCGTAATCCGGGTGTTTTTCACTTTAAACACGGAACTGGTCGCATCGTTACCGGTAAAGTTCGATGTTTCCTGGGGAGGCCCTTCTTTAGCGCGCTCTTTCATGCGGTTCAATTCGTCGGTGACATAGTCGCCGCTTCCCGAACTCCCCGATTCCTCATGGTGGTCGATATGACCCATATCCTCGTCCTTAGGATAGACCTTGGGGGCGTCGCTTTCAAAATCGAGCTCGCGGAATTGTTTATTTGTTGTAGGGGGCACGGATTTATCCCCGCCGGAATTCCCGTCTTCGTCTGACGTACCGCTCATACTTCCGCTGTAGCCGGGACTATCGTCAGGTTCGCCCCCGCCCGAGTATAACTCATCGGCATTCATTTCGCTATCGTCGGTAATATCCACACGCGACGAGCTAGATGAATCGGAAATCGCCGATTCCTCTCCGCCGCCTCCGCCCCAGTTCGGGAAAAGAGTTTTCATCGCGTCGTCGCCGATAAATTTCGGGAGCAGGAGCTGTATACCGAGCGCCGCGCCGCCGAGGAGCACCCCGGCGATCAGCATACGGATGAGAATAGAGACAAAATCCACCCCGGCGAATATTCCGAGCAGTAACGCCAGAAACATTCCGCCGACCGCGGCGATTAATGTAATTTTACTCAATAATACGTCTTTCATAATCGTTCCACTCCCGCATCATATTATAGGGGAAGTCGTTAAAAAGTCAATCCTGATATGCATTTTTCCGTGTTTTTCATAGAAATAAATTGAAAAACAACCTAAACTATAGGGTAAAATTTTAAGACAGGCGGGCGTGTGACAAAAAAAACCTTTTTTTATACTATTCTTTTTATTCTGATCGCCGCCGGAGCGGTTTTCTTCACCCTCTATCAATCCGGAACCGCGTTCGATACAGTCCTGCCGATACGCCTGAACCTGCTCGCGCAGTACTTCTTTATCGCGATGATACTATCATTCTCGGGCATGATACTCCAGACCCTTCTCGCGAACCCGCTCGCGGAGCCGTATATCCTCGGGGTGTCCGGCGGGTCGGGGCTGGGATCGGTGGCCGCGGTGTTCTTTTCGGTCGCCCCGGTCATCCTGTTCCGCACCGTGTTCGCGGCGGCGGGGGGTGTCGCGGTCGGCCTCCTGATACTCCTCTTCAGCGGGCGGCGGAACAACTTCTCCATCGGGGTGGCGGTTCTCGCCGGGGTGGGGTTTAATTCGTTCGCGTCGGCGGGTATCGTGCTCCTGCAGAACCTGATGCGCCCCAACGACTTCCGCGCGTCTATTTCGTGGCTCCTCGGCAACATCGATTATATCACGCCGCCCGAACTCGCCGTGCTGGGAGCGGGCGCGCTCCCGCCGTTACTATTCCTGCTGGTCTACGGTAAGGAGCTGGATATTTATCTGTCGGGGGACGAGATGGCTACCGCTGTCGGTGTGGACACCGGGCGGCTGAAAATCACCGGGTTTATCGCGGTCAGCCTGTCCGCCGCAATCGGCGTTTCTATCGCGGGGATGATCGGGTTTATCGGGCTGATGGTCCCGCATATCGTGAAAATGCTCCTTCGCCCGACGCATCGCGGATCGGTTGCGCCTCTCGCGCTAACCGGGTTCGCTATCCTTCTGGTCGCGGGCATACTCTCGAAAGCCCTCGTGCCCGGCACGATCCTTCCTCTCGGGGCGATGACGTCCCTAATCGGCGCGCCCTTCTTCGTCTACCTGCTGGTCTCCCGTTTCCCCCGGGCCTAGCATCTCCATCACCTTTTTCATCGTCCGCAGAAGGCTCGGGCCGCAGGGCACAGAAGGCGATTCCAGTTCGGCGGTCGGCATCCAGTAATATTTCTCCGGGTCGAGCCGGTTCATCTTCCCCTTATAACGGTAGATCACTGCGGTACGGAATATTTTATGGCGGGTGACAGTAAGACGGATATCCGCCGCGCCCTTATACGCGAGCTTACTTTCGGGTACCGGCAATGTATCCGGCAGATCCCAAAGCCCCGCGCGCCATTCCTGCCCGCCGCGTTTCCGCAGCAGAAACTTCGAGTCGCTGTTAAAGATACAGTAGACTTCCTCGTCCACCGTAACCCACTCCTTCTTCGGCTTCTCCGGCGGGAATCGATCGGTCTCCCCGGCGATTCGCGCATCGCAATGCTGATAGAGCGGGCATTCCGGGCAGGCGGGATTTTTCGGCTTGCAGACGGTCGCGCCGAGCTCCATCAGCGCCTGGTTGATTACCGACGGGGGGATGTTATGCGAGTAGGCGATATTCACCCACGCCGACGCGTGGAGCCATAGCTGCTTCTTGAAGTCCTTCGAGCCGGGCACGCGTTCCGCCCGCGACAGCACCCGTTCGACATTGGCGTCGAGCAGAGGCTCCGGGATATCGAACGCTATCGACAGGATCGCGCCGGCGGTGTACGGCCCGATCCCCGGCAGGGCGAGCAACTCCTCCTTCGCGCGGGGGAATTCGTCCATCGCGGCGATCAGTTTCGCGGTCTCGTGGAGGTTGAGCGCGCGGCTGTAGTACCCCAGCCCCGCCCAATGATGGAGCACATCCTCGTAGCTCGCGCGCGCGAGTTTGCGGATATCGGGGAAACGTTTGATGAACCGATTGAAGTATTCGACCACTGTGGCGACCTGCGTCTGCTGGAGCATGAACTCCGAGATCAGGACATGATACGGCGTGGGATTGTCCCGCCACGGCATCGGGCGTTTGTGTTCCGAATACCATGCCGCGAGGGCTATGACCGCGTTGAGCTGTTCGTCCATGATACATCCCGTGGTTAACGTTCGTAGACGCATATCATATCAAATCCGCGCGGGAATGTCAACCCACTGCGACACCCACGGATGGGTGGAGTGTCGAGATGAGACATGGATGTCGAGGCCGACGGGCTAAACCCGATGTCAATGTGGGTTGAAGTTTCGAGATATAGCCCGTGATAAATAGGCAATTTTAAATATTGTACAAACCTCTAAGAGATAAACATGCTTAAAAAGCCCTGAAAAACTATCCCTTACTTGCCCTCGACCGCAGGTCGGGGGTATCCCTAATTGATTTTGATTATTTGGTTTTTACCCCGCCGCTATGCCGCGCTTCTTCCAAGCGGAAACGGATAAAAACGCCGTTGTTCGACGACCGCAGGGAGAAGTTACGGCGTTTTCCGTTTCGCGTCCTTCTTTCCATAAGCGGCATCAAGGCGGGCAGTCTTTCTTTGATTACTTTCTTTCTTCTGTAAGAAAGAAAGTAATGTGCCTTTGATGCAAGAAATGATAGGATATCCCTAATTGCCCGCAGCGGTAAGTTTTTTACCCTTGATGAGCGATACCGCTGTGAACACCGCCGACACCCCGATCCCCGCGAACACGATCCAGTCGTATTTCCCCTTAGTGGCGATCTCCAGTATCTTCGACGTCAGCCCCATCGCGCCGCCCAGCCCGATACCCAGCGACAGCCATAACGGATCGGGTTTGCGTTTGCCGTAGACGATGATCGACGCCCCGAGCGGGATAACCACTCCGGGGGTGTATATGGAATAGGAGTACAGGAGAAGCCCGATGATATCCTTCTTCAGTAATGTGATTAATGTCGCGACGGCCCCGATCGCGGCGATCCACCCGCGTATCCAACCCACCCGTTCCTTCCCGATAATGTCGCGTTCGAGGATAGTCCCCGCCGATAAGAGGCAGGTATCCGCCGACGAGAGCACCGCCGAGAGGAAGCCGAACAGGAGCAGGATTCGCACCCATTCAGGGAGCGAGTTCAGGAGAGTGCCGATATTATCGGCTCCGGGGACAGGCGTAATATTCGCCCGCCCCCATACGCCGACTACCGCGATGAGCACCCCCGCGAGTAGTAAAATACCGGAGGCGATCCATACCGAACGGCGGGCGGTACCGGCGTCCTTCGCGGTGAATATCCGCGAGAACATGTCCGGCCCCACCAGGTACGGGCCTCCCACTATCAGAAGAAAAGTCAGGAGATCTCCAACCCCGAACTTTTCGTTGAACAGACGGAAATCGTAATTCGCGCCGGGGTTCCCGCCGGGAATAAAGTACAGGAACACGAACGCGAGTACAAGCGCTATCAGCATGATGCCGCCCTGGAGAAAGTCGGTCTTCAGCACCGATTTCTGTCCGCCCAGGATGGAGTAGATAATCATCGCGCCCGCCACCGCGAGGAGCACCCATGTGATATCCTGCACGCCGAGGAGTATCCCGATAATCCGCCCGGCGGTCACAAACTGCGCGGCGATAATCCCCGTCCACGAGAAGACGATGATGAGGGCGGTCAGCTTTTTCGCGAACCCCCCGGCGGTCTTTCCCGCGAGGTCGGGCAATGTGACCGCGTCGATACTCCTCACCTTCGAGGTCAGGAATATCGCCTGCGCCGCGAGGCCGATCACGCCTACCCCGATCCACCAGAACGACGCGAACCCGAGGTCGAACGATTTATCGATCAGCCCCACAGTGGTGGACGCCCCGAGGATGGTCGCGACCAGCGACATCACGACCAGCGGCGTCTTCTGCTTCTGCCCCGCCAGCGCGTAATCCCTGAACCCGCGCGCTTTGAAAAAGTCCGCAACCCCGATAACCAGAAGTATCCCCATATAAATTCCCAGATATATCATGCGTCCTCCATATGTCAACCATATTATATTATTGGTATACATATATTGCAAGAAACGGCGCGATTTTATCGGCGGAGTCTGGTTGACTTTTTTCCATAACCGGTTTACAATAATAGTTCCGAATGGAGAGAAAAATGGAGCTAAACGGTACTCCAAAGGTATCGGTGGTCACCCCTGTCTACAATCGCGGGTTTATGATGGATATGGTGCTGGACAGCCTCACCCGTCAAACCTACCCCAATATCGAGCTGATTTGTGTCGACGACGGTTCAACCGATGATTCGGCTGAGATCATCAAGCGTTATCCGCGGGTGAAATATATCCGGCAGGATAACGGAGGTCCCGCGTCCGCGCGGAATACCGGTATCGCCGCCGCAACCGGGGAAATTATCCACTTTATCGACAGCGACGTAATCTCGCCGCCGGAACTGGTCGGCCTGCATGTCGCGGAGCATCTGCGCCATCCGCGGATGATCGTGCAGGGGCAGCTCGTGCGTATCATGGATCTTACCGACGCGTACAAGATGCCGTACAGTACATGGCACTACTCCCGCGCGTTTTTCGATACCGCCAACGTATCCGTCCGCAAGGAGCACCTGCTGAATGCGGGGTGTTTCGACGAGGTGAATTTCCGTAAGGGGTGGGAAGACCTCGACCTCGGCATGCGCCTGATGAAATCTGGCATCAAGGTCAAGCGACTCACGAAGACCGGATATATCTGGCATTACGAGGGGCGTATCCGTATCGACCATATCCAGGACTTTTTCGCCGACCGTATGGTCGAGGGGAAGGCCGCGGTGATGTTCTACCGGAAGCACCCGACCTTCGAGGTCAAGATGATGACGATGATCGGCGGGTTTTTTAACTGGCTCGACCGCGTACTGTTCAGAGAGTCGTATCTCACCTCCCAGAAGTTTATCGACGATATTAAACGGCTTTGGGACAATAATGAAAAAAATAAATGTATCGCGAAAATCCGCCTGAACGGGTATCATTTTTACTTCAACGGGATTAAGGCGAAAATCAAGGAAGACGGATACCTATTAAAAAAGAAGGCGGTATCATGATAGACCCTAAAAAGCTGTTCGGGAAAGATAAATTCTGGATGTGGACAAAAATCGCCTACGCCGTCAGCGTTCTCGCGATTATTATCTACCTTCTCATCAGTTATGCGCTATTCACCCCGCCTCATATCCAGCCGCCGCGCATACTGAACGGTACTAACGGGCTTGTTACCGACGCCGGGAAGATCGCCGGGACGGATATTATCGGCGTCCCCGGGCAGAAAGGGCTTATTATGAAAAGCTCCCCGGTCAAACTGATTCCCGGGTATTATACGGTCGCGTTGACATATAGTTCGCTCTCCAATCACTCGATGACGTTCCAACTGAGCGATATCGAAGGGAATAGCGTTGTCACCAAAGGTTCGCTCTTAGCGGGCACGAATATCACGATCGTAAAAGACCTAACGGTGGTCGATAACCAACCGGATATGGAGTGGGTGTATCAGGTCAATTATAACGGCGTAAGCCCGGTATCCATCCACAAGCTCGAATATATCATGTCGCCGAAGCAGATACCGACCCGTCTAGTCCTGCCGGTATGGCTTGTCGCGATCACAGTGATACTTCCCCTGCTCATCATCATATTATCCATTTACCGCCAGCGCGGGAAACGTTCCAAGAAGAACACCTCGCTGGAGGAATTCCTCGGAATGTCGCTCGGGTTCGCGCTGTTACCGTCTTTCTCGGAATTTTTTATCGTTCTATCGGTCATCATTCTCGTTATCTATATCACGACCGTGAAGGGCGCGGTCTACTTCGAATGGAGACGGCGCGACTGGGCGCTCGCCGCGTTCGTCGCAATCGCGATTATCGGCGGGTTTTTCGCGTTCGACAAAGGCACCGCGATAGGCGCCGCGCTGATATTCGGGGTGTTCTATTTCTTCTACCAATTCTTCAAATCCCTGCCCGCGGACAGTATTTCCTACCAGCGCGTTATTTCCATGAGCGCGATCGGTATACTTCTCTGGGGCGGCTTCGCGGTCATCCATCATCTGGTATTTAAGTGCCCCATCGATATCACCTTCGGCGCGCATAGCCTCGCATGGCTTCCGTCTAACGACGGCACCGGTAACCTGACCTCCATTTTCCAATACGGCTCCATGGGAGCATACCTGACCGTGCTGGTGTCCATGTTCTTCTCGCATTACATGTTCTTCAATTATAAACGTTTATCGTTATGGGAATGGCCGATTTATATCGCCGCGATTATCCTGACCGTGCTGATAGTCATTCTCATCTCAGGACGCGGCGCGCTTGTTCTGTTCGGCGTGTTCTGGTTCGTTATGATACTCCTTTCCCGGCGGTGGATACTTCTGGCGGGCGTGGTTGTCCTGGCGGCGATTTTCCTCATTATACCGAACCCCAAATTCAAGGAAAGCGTGCAGGCTATCGCCAATCCGGCCCAGATACCGAATATGGGGGGACGTCTCCATCAGTATAACGCGGCATGGACTATCCTGAACGACGGCAACGAGGCATACGGTGTGGGGCTAGGTAACTTCCATTACCATTACGAACAGCGTTATCCGACCGAATACAGCCTCTCGCCCGTACAGTTCGTGCATAACGGGTATCTCTCCATACTGGTGGAGACCGGATACGCCGGGATGGCCGCCTACCTGTTCTATTTCATCGCGTTCCTGATATACGCCTACAGGCGGAGTATCCGTAATATAAAAAGTTCCATCCTCGGCGCCGCGCTCCTCGCGGGATTCCTGATAATATCCCTGTTCGACGCCATATTCTATAATGTTTTCCTCGGCATACTGGTCTGGATGCTGATGGGATTATCGCAGAACACCCAGTATGACGATTTTATCGCACTCGAGCGAATCGACCCGGAGAAATAAATGCAGGATACCATACTTTTTACCAGCGACTGCTACAGCGAAGACCGTAACGCCGTCCTCATTGGGACGCAGCTAAAAAATATACTCGCCGACAACAAAGTCAGCGATATCCGCGTCGCGGGAGCGTCGCTAGTCAGCGAAAGCGCGGAGTACCAGAAGGCGGGATTCGAAATTATCGCCTCGGCTTACGTGCCGCCGTCGGGAGGATTCTCGTTCCAGACTATCGGGGGGTTCTTCGCCGACCTGTTCTCCGGCGGATTCCTGATCCCGGTAAAGTTCGTGAAGAAAATCCGCGCCCAGCGCGACCGTATCCGTCTCGCGGTGGTGGTCGGGGACGTGTTCCTGCTCTGGCTGACCAAAAAGGCTCTCAAGAAAACGGGCGTTCCGATTCTGTTCTATATCCATTCGAAAAGCGATTATATCGAGCCGCACTATAAAATAGAAGAACGTTTCATCCGCAAGACGGCGGCAGACGTGTTTACGCGCGACGAGCTGACCGCGTCGAATATGCGGGGGCAGAAAATCCCCGCCGTATTCCTCGGAAGCGTCATTATGGACGAGCTCAATCCCGCGCCTATCGACCTCAAGCTCGACCCGTCCGTGCCCACTGTGGGGCTGATGCCCGGGACGCGCGGCGAAGCGCTTGAAAACTTCATGCTCATCCTGCATACCGCGGAACTCCTGTACGCCCGCCGGAAGCTGAATTTCACATCGGCGGTAGTCGGACAGATTACCGACGCGGAGCTGGGCGAACGCGCCGCGAAAGAGGGATGGACGCTCGAGCCGGGCAAGCCGTTCGCGTGTCTCGTCAAGGGCGAGTGCAGGGTCCAGATCGGGCGGGGCGTATTTGTCAACGTCGTCAGGGAGTCGGCTATACTGATCGGGCTGACCGGCGCGGCGAACGAACAGGCCGCCGGACTGGGCAAACCGGTGGTGGCGTTCACCGGAACCGGGCCGCAGACCACGAAGCGCCGTTTCGATGAACAGGCCCGTCTGATGGGGGATTCGCTCGTGTTCGCCGATTACCCTGACGGGGCGGTGGACGCGGTACTGCGGTTACTGGACGACGAGGCCGAGCGCACCCGGCGGGGCAAGATCGGGATGGAGCATATCGGGCCGTCCGGCGGCGCGAAACGTATCGGACAGTTCATATTCGATAAGTACTTTAAAAGGTAAATAAAGCATAAAAATATCAGCGAAATCAAGATTACATCCAATCCAAGGGGAATGAGTGAAATTATACGACCTGAGTATATCCGTAGAAATCCTGACCGATAAGCAGTTGACGCGCGAACTGAAAATAGTCCTTTCGTCCAGCGACTCCCTTTTACGGCGGTATATCCTGTCGACGGTGGAGAACGAGGATTTGTCGCTGGAGTTTTTCGACGATTTTTCGGACGTCCCGGCGGAAATCCAGAGCTTCATCCGTTATTTCAAAAACTACCGCCAATCGTTGATCTCCCGCCCCGACTCGAAAACCCTGCTGGTCGGGACTCCCGTCGATTTTTACTTTATCCATAACCTGATGAAATTCAATACCCAGTTTATTGTCAACGATAAAAAACGCCGCGTCCGTTTCGACGACGATCCGCTCACATTGCGCCTCCTTTTTAACTCCGAGTTGAACAGTCTCGTGCTGCCGTCCCCGGCGAACAATGTCCTGCTTCCGACCAACGGCGGCAATCTACTCATCAGCGACGGGGTAATTCGCCCGTTGACGGCTCCGGTGAGCGACGAGATGCTCGAGACTTTGTTCCGCGAGGGAGCCGCGCCGGTATCCCCGGAGCTCAGGATCAAGCTCTTTACCACCAAGCGCGACCGTTCCAAGCACATCGACCGGATGATCGACCTCCCGCAGGTGCGGACTGTCTCCGAGCGCAAAATCCGCTTCCGTTTCAACGCCGGGCACGACACATACTCTGTCGCGGGATACCTGCTCTGCGGCGACCATGAATGCCCGCTGAATTTCCCCGAGCTTCGCAAGGCAATCCTCCTGTCCGAGGAAATTATCCTGCCGTTCGCCGAGAACGAAGTCGTGCTGATCTCCCCCGAATCGGAGTTCTATCAGCAGATACGGACGGTAGTGAACGAGGTTTATTCGAATTTCTTCGAGTTTTTAAACGAGATAGAGACCAATAAGATCGAAACCCGCGATAACGAGAACCTGTTCCAGAAGTTTTTCCCGAAGATCAGCGGTATCGCTGAAATTATCGAGGGCGACGAGAAAATAGAAATCGTCAGCGGCGAGGTTTCCGAGCGCCGTATAAAAATATCCGACGAGCAGATCGCCCCGTCCGGCGACGGGAGTTCCATCGACTGGCTCGGCGTGGACTTCCAATTCCGTATCGGCGACATCATGCTGATGCTCAACGAGCTTCACGAAATCCTGCGGCACGGTTTCGTGCGAAAGGGTAACAAGATCGTCAGCCTCGGCGAGAAGGAATTATCGTTCGTCAAGGATTTGCTGGGCGAGATCGATATCCGCAAGGTCGGCGGCAAATGGCGGATGCGCCGTTTCAACCTGCCGCGCCTCCTCAAGGAATCGATCAAAACCGAACTCCCCGCCGCGCTCAAGGATTTCCAGAAGGAGATCACCGCCGACCGTTCGATCAAGAAGGTCAAACTCCCCGACCGGATATCCCATATCCTGAGGAATTACCAGAAGCTCGGCGCGGACTGGCTCCATTTCCTCAACCGTTTCCATTTCGGCGGAATCCTAGCGGACGAGATGGGTCTCGGTAAAACAGTGCAGATGCTGACGCATCTTTACACGATCAAGGGCAGCGGCCCTACGGTGATCGTTTGCCCCAGTTCGCTCGTGTACAACTGGGTCGCGGAGATAAAAAAGTTCTTCCCGGAGGAACTGTCATGGATAGTGATCGACGGGAACAAGTCCCAGCGTATCGCGAAGATCGGGGAGATCGCGAACTACGATATCGCGATCACGTCCTATTACCTGATCCATCTCGATATCGAGGAATATAAAAAGATCGAGTTTAACTACTGCATCCTCGACGAGGCGCAGCATATCAAGAATAAGTCCGCGAAACGCACCCAGAGTATCAAGGATATCCTGTCGCGGCACAGGATCGCGATCACGGGTACGCCTATCGAGAACAATGTCACCGAGCTCTGGTCGATCTTCGACTTCGTGATGCCGTCGTTCCTCGGGCATTACACATGGTTCAAAAAATCGTTCGAACTCCCCATCAACGGGTTCGACCGCAACGAGCGGACGATCGCGGTCAATAAGCTCAAAAAGATGATCCACCCGTTCATCATACGCCGCACCAAGTCGGCGGTCATCAAGGAACTCCCCGATAAGATCGAGCAATCGGTCAGCCTGGAACTCACCGAGCGCCAGAAGGCGCTCTATCTCGAGACGCTCGCGAAGGTACGGAGCAACCTCTACTCGGTGATCGAAAAGAAGGGCGTCGAGGGGTCGTATATCGACTTCCTCGCGGCGCTCACGCGTCTCCGCCAGATCTGTCTCCATCCCGGGCTGGTCAACCCCGAGCTGATCGACCTCGACAGCGAGGAAATCTCGGTCAAGACGAGCGCGCTGGTCGAACTCCTCGAAGAGGCGATGGACAGCGGGCACCGGGTGCTCGTGTTCAGCCAGTTCGTACAGATGCTGAAAATCCTGCGGAAGGAACTTTCCCGCAACCAGATCGACTACCTCTACCTCGACGGCGAGACGAAGGACCGCGTGGAGCTGGTCGACCGTTTCAACAAGTCGGACGTGCCGGTATTCCTGATCTCCCTCCGCGCGGGAGGCACCGGGCTGAACCTGATCGGCGCGGACGCGGTCATCCTGTTCGACCCGTGGTGGAATCCCGCCGTGGAGAACCAAGCGATCGACCGGGCGCACCGTATCGGGCAGGTCAACGTCGTGCACGTGTACCGTCTGATGACGCAGGGCACTATAGAAGAGAAGATCGCGCGCCTTCAGGATAAGAAGCGCGTCATATTCGACAATATGCTCGATAAGGACGCGACGTTCATTAAGAAGATGACATGGGAAGATATCCGCGACCTGTTCGAGATGGAAACGTAATCCGATTATAATTCGTAAATCAAATTATCTGTTGACATAATATTTCTTCTTTATTATTGTAATACGCAATAAAAAGGAGGAAGGGATGAATAAAATTGAAAATATCGATAGTTATTTAGTAGAACAGTTTTCAAACGTTTTACATTCGGGATATGAAGCAGTTGCAAGAAATGATGGAACTATTGTTAATAATTATCAAAAATTACTTGAAAATAATGCAATGATAAATTATGCTTATCCAAAATATATGCTTTTTTATAGAGGACAAACATATGATATAAAAAACAATTCAGGACACTCTGTTTTTTATCCAACTCTATATAGAGTTGCGTCGGGTATGAATCAAATTTCTAAAGACACAAAAATGAAAAGAATAAATATATTGAAAACATCATCAAATAAACTCATAGATTATCTATATCAAAGGAAAATAATAAATAATAATAGTCATCTTTTTATAGGAATTGAAAAATTAAAGTTATTTAAAGAACTTCAGTATGCTATTTTGCAACATTATGAGGTATGTAGAACACCTCTTTTAGATGTTACACAATCTCTAAGAATGGCATGCAATTTTGCATTACATAACAGAGAAGGTAATCTACAAAATATCGGTTATGTTTTCGTATTTGGAATGCCTTATCCTCATGGAGGAATAAGTTACTCAACAGAAGACGAATTCTTAAATATTCGTCTTTCTGCTGTATGCATGCCTAAAGCATTGCGTCCACATTTTCAAGAAGCATATTTATTAGGAGAATTTCCGCTAAAAACTGAATTAGACTTAAATAGAATTAACAATGTGGAAGATATTTTTAGATCAAAACCTAATTTTGCATGTCGTTTAGTGGCAAAATTTAAAATAAATGGTACCATCCATGAAGAAATTGGAGATTTAGGCAATAAATACATTTATCCTGATGAAAATGATGAAATAAACTTAGTATGCGAAAATATAAAAAAAGATTTAATAGAAACATATGGGACTAATTACTATTCAAATATTTAATTTTAATACTTTGAATTATATAGACTTCATATATCTCTCCGCGACCTGTTCGAGATGGAGACGTAACAGAAACCTGTTATCAAGTTCTTATCCTATATCCCCATAAAATATTACCCTCGCGCGTGTCGCTTTTTATGCCTCCGTTTGTTACAATATATAGTATCGATGATGGAGGCTATCATGTCTAAAAAGGTATTGATTATCGGCGGCGGAGCGTACGGGCTCGCGGCCGGAGCGTATCTCGCGATGAACGGGTTCGACACGGAAATCTACGAGATGCACAATCTGCCCGGCGGGGTATGTACCTGCTGGTCGCGCAAGGGTTACACGTTCGACTTCTGTATCCACTGGCTGATGGGATCGTCCCCCGGCAAGAGTCTGTACCACGTATGGAGCGAGCTCGGAGCGGTGCAGGGAAGAAAGATGATCGAGAGCGATATCTATATGAAATGGGACAACCGGAAGGGCGACACGTTTACGGTCTATACCGACCCGGAGAAACTCCGCGCGGAGATGCTGCGTCTCGGCCCCGACGATAAACGTCTCATCGACAAAATGATTAACGGAATCATCGCGTTCTCGAAATTCGATATGCCCGGGCGTTCGGAAGACGAAAACTTCGGGCTGATATTTAAAATGATCGGGATGATGCCCAAGCTGATGAAGTGGGGCGGGATGACGGTCACAAAATTCGCGGATAAACTAAAAAGCCCCGCGCTCAGCCAGTTTTTCCACGAGATGTACGGCTCAGGCGGGATGGGCGATTTCCCGATGATGGGAATGATGATGATGCTTGGGTTTATGGCGGTGAAATCGAACGGATACCCCATGGGCGGCTCGCTCAAGTTTGCCCAGGCGATCGAGGCGACGTTCAAAAAGAACGGCGGCAGGATGTTCTATAACAGCAAGGCCGATAAAATAATCGTCGAGGACGGCAAGGCAGTCGGGATCATCGTCAACGGTAAGGAGATCCGAGGGGATTATGTGATATCCGCCGCGGACGGATATGCCACATTCAACACTCTCCTCGGCGGGAAATACCCGCACCCGAAGCACGATAACGCCTACAAGAACTGGAAGACCTTCCCGTCACTGGTTTTCGTCTCGCTCGGGCTGGCACGGAAGTTCGAGAATATGCCGTCCACTCATAACTTTAACTCGAAGAACCCCCTCGTGATCGAGGACGGCAAATCGACCCTCGACTATATCCATATCCGCTTATTCAATTTCGACGATACGATGGCGCCCGCCGGAAAGACCGCGATCACGTCGATGGTCAACAGCTTTAATTATCAATACTGGGTCGACCTGAAGAAAAAAGACCCCGCGAAGTACGAGGCTGAGAAAAAACGTATCGCCGATTGGATTATCGACGAATCGGAACAGTATTTCGGCGATTTTAAAAGCAAGGTCGAGGTCGTCGATGTCGCCACTCCCGAAACGATTATCCGTTACACGGGGAACTGGCAGGGAAGTTACGAGGGCTGGCTGCCGGATAAAAATACGATGATGAAGCAGCTCCCGTCGAAACTTCCGGGGCTGGCGAATTTCTATATGCTCGGGCAATGGGTATCTCCCGGCGGCGGGCTTCCCCCAGCGGGGATGAACGGGCGCAAGCTCGCGCAGGCTATCTGTAAAAAAGAGAAGCAGAAATTTACAGTGAAATAAACGAAACCGCCACTTGAGGGCATGTTGACAAAGACGGAATTTTTATTATTTTCCGTCACTGCGATGAGCATAGCGAAGAAGCAGTCTATATAATATTATAGCCATTAATAAAATAGATTGCTTCTACCGCGCTTCAATAAATTCTGTAGCGCGGCATCGCAATGACATTATAAGTTCGTCAACCGCCCCTTGAAGGGGCGGCTTTTTTATCGATTGTATCCTCTTGAAATCCAACATATAAAAAAAATAATCTAAAACTATTGACATCGGATGATTCTTCTTGTATAATATGACTATTATTACTAATATAGTCATATAGAAAACGGAGTGTATTATGCCGAAGGGATGGAACGAACATGAAAAGGAAATGATAAAAAGGCGCTTACAGACCGAAGGGAAAAAGTTATTTGAAAGATTCGGATTGCGGAAAACGACTGTAGATGAAATTGTGCGCGATGCGGGGATTTCCAAAGGCGCGTTCTATTTTTTCTATGAATCCAAGGAATTGCTGTATTACGATATTACCCGGTTAATGCAGCTCGAAAACAGGAAAAATTTCTATGACATGATCCGTAATTCTGCCGGCTCCCCACGGGAACGCTTTAAAAGCTTTATTATCCACGGTATTCGAATCCTTTCCGGCACTCCCCTCTACCGGATGATGCATTCGGCGGACTTCGAGTACCTGGTGCGCAAGCTTCCAGCTGATTATCAGACTGATGATATGAAAAGCTATCTCGACGAATTTACGGTTTTTTTTAACGAGTGGATCAGCAAGGGCTGGATGAAGAAAATAGAACCTGATGCGATGAACGGGCTTTTTATGTCGATCTTTTTCCTTATCCTGCATCGGGACGATTTTCAGGATAAGGTATTTGACGATACTACGGAACTGATGGCGGATATGCTCGCTTCTTATCTTATAGTCGGATAGTACATTTTTGGAGGAATATATGCCCATCGAAATCTATTATTTCACAGGAAGCGGTAACTCCTTATTTGCGGCACGGGAACTGCAAAAACGACTCCCCGGGTCAGTCCTGATCCCTATTGCCAGACTACTCAGACAGGACAAGATCGAATCTGCCGGCGATAAAGTCGGAATCGTCTTCCCCCTGCACGGAATGACTCTCCCGGTACCGGTAGAAATATTTCTTCGGAAGCTGTTTCCGCAGCCGGGGTCCTATATATTCGGCGTCACCACGCGTGGCGGTACAAAGTTCTACGGTTTTAAAAAGATGGAGAAACTCCTTCGGAAAAAGAAATCCTCCCTCAGCGCATCGTTCCTGATTAACATGGCTGATAACGACCCGAAACTCAAGCACTGGAAACCCTTACCGATTGAGGAAATGCAGGTAATTGAGAACAAATCCCTTGCGCGCCTCGAATTCATCGCGGAAAAAGTGAAGCACAGTGAAAAATATCATGAACCCGACCTTGAGGGGGTTTCGATTTCCAAAAATCCCGTACTGAATTTCCTATTCGACCGGCTTATCCTGTTTGCCATGTGGATGATGAAGCTCATCGGTGTCGGAAATTATTTCTATGCCGACGAAGCCTGTAACGGCTGCGGGATATGCGAAAAAGTTTGCCCTTCGGGAAAAATTGCTATGACGAATAAAAAACCGGGTTGGCTGAAGAACATCCGTTGCTACTTCTGCTATGCATGTATCAATTTCTGCCCGAAATCCGCTGTGCAGATTCATTCGAAATGGTACATGAAGTCCTACACTCCGCAAAACGGGCGTTATTCACACCCTTACGCAAAAATCGCCGACATGACGGCGCAGAAATAAAAACCGGCTCTTTCGAGCCGGGTTATAATTAGTTTCCTGTATCATTTAACCGCATACTAAATAATAAAATGTATTATTGACTTTTCAGAGCCATTCATTAGAATGGTAATATGGAAAAACAAAAAGATATCATCCATGAAAGAATTGAGTATTGGTTAGACCTTGCGAATTACGATTTAGATACCGCTTTCGCAATGCAGGACGCGGAGCGATTTCTATACGTGGGTTTTTTATCGCATCAGGTTATCGAAAAAGGATTAAAAGCGTTACATTGGAAGAAAACCGAATCAGAACCGCCGTTTACCCACAACCTTATTATTCTTATCCAAAAATGCGGGGTTATTGATGAAGTGCCCGAAGGATTTTTAAAGATTTCCGAAGAATTAATGCCGTTAGGCATCAGCGCCCGTTATCCCGACGATAAAGATATGCTCCTAGATATACTGACCCGTGAAAAATGTAATGAAATTTTATCGACCGTTAAGGATTTTTTATTATGGATAAAGAATTATTTGAAAAACTGAAAAGATTCAGCATACTCGCTAAAGAAGTAGTACCGTTCGATAAAATGATACTCTTCGGTTCGTTCGTCCACGGGACGCCCCATAAGGACAGCGATATCGATGTGGCTCTTGTGGTAAAATCAATCGGTAAGGATTTCCTCACGAAAAGCGCCGAACTTTTCCGTATCAGCCGTCAAGTCGATTCCCGGATAGAGCCTCTGATACTGAGTCCCGCGCACGATAAAAGCGGATTTCTCGAAAGTATCGAGAAGAAGGGAATTATAATTCCATTTTAAAAAACCCGGCGCTTCCGGACCGGGTTATCTAAATTTTCAGATACCAATCTTCATCAATATCAATCTTTTCAACTATTTCAACTTTCAATCCAAGCCCCAGTTCCTTCAATTTATCAACTAACGAATCACCATCAATTAAATCAATTGGCGGAGCACCATCACGTGTTGCTTCCTTGATAGCATCCCTTGTAAAGTTACCGGTAGTAATAAATAAACCCTTATCAGCCCTTCCCTGCATTGCACCTCTAAAGTCCCGTATTAAGTTTGGAGTTACTGTACCTTGATATTTTTTACATTGAAATAATACCTGAAAACTTATTAAACCACCAACCTTTAGAATTCCCTTTCCATCAATACCACCATCACCTGATCTTCCTGTAACTTCTACTTGAGTAAATCCACTTTCTCTAAGTATACGTTGAACAAGTCTTTCAAAAGCAGAAGCACTAATTGATTGAATTATAGTTAAAAGTTTCTGTTTCCAATCTTCTAATTCATCAATTTCATTCTCAGTTTCTTGTTTTTCACCCATTTTTTCCAGTTGAATTTTTTCTCGAACTTTTTTTACTACTTCACTTGGATCAATTTCAGAAATGTTTGAAAAATCAGGGTTTAAGGCCCAAACCCCACGACTTGAATTTTCAAGAATTCCATATTTCTTTAAATATGTTCTAGACCAAGCTAATCTATACTCAAACTCAGTTGTATTTCCTTTTCCTTCATTATGAGGAATTTCTAATATTTCATTATGATAATTTTCAAGTTCAAATACTTTTTGATTTATTTCTTCAATATTTCCAGAACCTCCCAAAATTTTAATTGCCTTAATAACAGGATTAAATAATTGTTCGTAGGGAGGAATTTTATTTTTCATAATAT
The DNA here is from genome assembly GCA_013177895.1 of Brevinematales bacterium. Taxonomy (GTDB): domain Bacteria; phylum Spirochaetota; class Brevinematia; order Brevinematales; family GWF1-51-8; genus GWF1-51-8. Next base: position 117,859 of record JABLXV010000001.1, read on the forward strand.
TTTTCTCTATTATTTTACTTATTCGCTCTGACTTCCACTGCCCTGATCCCGAGCTCGTCCAACTGTTCCTTGGTCACTCCCGACGGGGTTTCGCTCATCAGGCACTGCCCCTTCTGGGTCTTCGGGAACGGGATGACCTCGCGGATATTATCGAGCTTCTGGAAGAGCATGACGATCCGGTCGAACCCGAACGCCAGCCCGCCGTGCGGGGGCGCGCCGTAGGATAACGCGTCCAGCAGGAAGCCGAACTTCACCTTCGCGGCCTCGTCGTCTATATTCAGCAGACGGAATACCTTACTCTGTATCTCGGGGTCGTGTATACGGATTGACCCGCCGCCGAGCTCGATCCCGTTCATTACAAGGTCGTATGCGTCGGAAAGCACCTCGCCGGGACTGGTATCCATCAGCGGGATATGCTCCATCTTCGGCGCGGTGAACGGGTGATGGGTGGCGTCCCAACGGTTTTCGTCGGTGTTCCATACGAACAGCGGGAAATCGACGACCCAGACAAGCTCGATCTTGTCCTTACTGCGGAGGCCGAAACGTTCGCCAATCTCGAGGCGCAGGTTCGCGGCAGAGTCGTACACCACCTTCGGGTTGGCGTCGCCGATAAACAGCAGGGCATAGCCCTCCTGCGCGCCGGTCGCGTCGATCAGCTTCTTCTGCACGTCGTCGGAGAAATACTTCACGATATTCGACTCGAGCTTGCCGTCCTTGACGCGCATCCATGCCATCCCCTTCGAGCCGTAACGCCCCACGAACGCGATCAGGTCGTCCATATCCTTGCGGGACAGGCGGTTACCCTCGGGTACGGGGAGACATTTGATCATCCCCTTCGCGGCGATGACGTTTTTGAATACCTGGAACTCGCAGTCCCTGACCGCTTCGGTCACGTCGACGATCTCCATCCCGAACCGGAGGTCGGGGCGGTCGATACCGTACTTGTCGATAGCGTCCTTGTAGGTCATCCGTCGGATTGGGAGCGTAATATCGGTATTATAGTTGTCTTTCAGTATCTTGGCGATCATTTTGCTCATGATGTCGATAATATCGTCCTGCGTCACGAACGACATCTCGATATCGATCTGGGTGAACTCGAGCTGGCGGTCGGCGCGCAGGTCCTCGTCACGGAAACACCGCGCGATCTGGTAATACCGTTCGATACCCCCGACCATGAGGATTTGCTTGAATATCTGGGGCGACTGCGGCAGGGCGTAGAACTGCCCGTGCTGCATCCGCGACGGTACTAAAAAGTCGCGCGCGCCCTCGGGGGTGGACTTGTTCAGGATCGGCGTCTCGACCTCGAGAAACCCGTTCTCGTCCAGGAAGTTGCGTATCGTCCCGGTCATCTTGCTCCGCATCAGCATGTTGTTGTACATCTGCGGGCGGCGGAAGTCGAGGTAACGGTATTTCAGGCGCACTTCCTCGCCGATCTCCGGCTCGTCGAGCTGGAACGGCGGGGTCTTGGACTTATTGAGCACCCATATTTTATCGATCTTGATTTCATATTTACCGGTCGCCATCCGGGGGTTGACCAGATCGGGCTGGCGTTCGAGGACTATGCCTGTCGCGGCGACCACGTCCTCATGGCGGAGCTTTTTCGCGGCGGCGTGCGCATCGGGATTAGCCTGCGGGTCGAACACGAGCTGGACATACCCGGTGCGGTCGCGAAGGTCGACGAACGTCAGGTCTCCGTGGTCGCGGTAATTCAATACCCACCCGTTCACAATGACCCGTTTACCGACCAAGTCCGCTTTCGTGAAATCGCCGCTGAAATTCGTGCGCTGCTGTTCTTTGGTAATCATGAGACTGCTCCCTTAAATAAAAGATTCATTATTTTAAAGGAAAGCCCCAACTATTGCAAGTCATTGCATGACGGCTAATCCCGATATCGAATGAGATACAAGTATCAGTATATAGCCCGTGTTCCGATAATGTACCCCGCTAACTATACCATCTCTGCATGACGGCTAATCCCGATATCAAGCATTGGATAGGTATGATAATATCGCCCGTGTTTATATAGAGTACATTGCAGTCACTTCATGTACTGCGCACCCTATTCCCGATATCTGTCGGAATACAGGTATGATAATATAGCCCGTGTTCCGATAATCTACCCACTATCAAACTATTCCTGCGCACGCTCATTCAGATTGCTTCGGCTATGGTTCGACTGGCTCACCATGACGCCTCGCAATGACACCCCATTCTCATTGATGGTATGCTGCACAGCAGTCCGGGTTAGCGTACGGACTGCTGGCTGTACCCTTCGACTAGCTCAGGGTGACATTATCACGGGCTATTTATTTATACTGTCTATCAGCCTGATATCGGGTTTAGCCGTATGCAATACTAGTGGCAGCCGTGATGCTCGCCGCACGCGTCCTGATCGCTGATTTCGCGGAGATTGTTGTTCTTCCACTGCGCGACTATATCGTCGACAGAGCCCGCGCTTTCGGCCAGATAGACCTTGATCCCCATCCCGCGAAGGTTATTGATCGCGCGGAACCCCATCCCGCCGCAGACCACCGCGCCCACATTTTTCTCGGAAAGCTCGGTCGCGGGCGTGCATTGCCCATGCGCGTGCTCCTTCGTGGTATTGTCCATTATTTCCAGCGCCCCGCTGTCGGTGTTATATAGCATATAGAACGGCGCGCTTCCGAAATGGCCGTATACCGTGGAAGTCATTCCCTTGTTCTCTGATGCCGGTACTGCGATAATCATATTATTCCTCCAAGTTTTTATAATGACGTTTCTTACAGCATGAACCGTGTCCCGTTTCGCGCCCGCATTTCGGGCACTGCGCGGACGCATCGGCCCATTCGCTGCCGCAGGACGGGCATACGAACCCCGCGCCCGCGACCTGCACGTTACCCCCCTCGATCTTCAGCGCCTTCCCGTTGATGACGCAGTCGGCGATTTTCCGGCGCGCGGATTCGATAATATTCCCGAACGTCTGCCGGGATACGTTCATCCGGCGGGCGGCTTCCTCATGGTAGATACCCTCGAGATCGCCGAGACGCACCGCCTCGGTCTCGTCCAATGTCAGCGCTACTGTCTCTAATTGATGCACGGGCACTCCGGCGGGCTTGAAAAAAGTAATCCCCGGCCTAAACCCGATTCGTCTGCATTTTTGCGGCCTCGGCATAATCCCGTCCTATAGTTCGATTTCCATTCCGGCGTAATTATAGAAGACATCCGCGCCGAACGTGTTTTTCATCAGCACGTATCCGTCGATACCGGTGCAGTGCCCCACCCCGATCCGCAGGGGGCGGTAATCCTTCATCCGTTCGATCGCCGCGTTAATCTCGGATTCGTCCTGCCCCATCATATGAAACCCGCCGGTCACCGTGCCGATAGGGAGAGCCGATTCATGCGACGCGGCGTCCAGTATATTCAGGATACCCCGGTGCGAACAGCCGGTGATGATGTGCTGATAACCGTCCTTCTCGATCAGCAGGAACAGTTCGTCGGAGAAAATATCCTCGCTGACCGTGCCGCCGCGTTCGGTCGTAAATCCCCTGAAATGGACATTTTCCGGGTACTTGACGGGAATATCGGGAATGATGAAGATATTCTCTTCCAGGTTGGCGCGTATATTGATCGGGACGGGGTTCGGGATACGGACGGGATCGAACGGCAGGCCGATATCCTCGCCGTTATTTTTATATTTCTTTAATAGCGCGTCATTTTTAAAATATACCTGAACGCGGGGATTGATATCGAGTACCTTCATCAGGCCGCCGGTATGGTCGTAATGCCCGTGACTCAGGACAACCGCGTCGAGTTTCCGGAGGTCGACTCCCATCCGTTCGGCGTTGGCTACCACCGCGCCTGTCTGCCCGGTATCGAAAAGGATGCCCCCTTTCGCGGTCTCGATATACGCCGAAAACCCATGCTCCGCGGTCAGCCCCTTTTTACGGGTGTAATTATCGATTAGGGTGACGATTTTCATACTGCCCCCATTATTGGCATATACCAATAATACACCCTTTTGGTGTTATTGTCAAATGCCAATAACTATTTTGGGGGATTTTTTTGACCGGCCCGTTATTTCTGGAGGGGCGTCACTACAAAGTCGGCAAACGATTTCCAGTCGGAGGTGCCGGTCGCGCAGTACTTGATCTTGAAAGTATATCCGAACAGGTTGGTGACCGAGCCGTATCCAGCTTCCCACTTGACGCTCTGCGAATCCTTCTTCAATATGACGTTCACGACGGTTTTTTCGCTGAACCCGTTCCCGGTCTGCATAAACGCCTCGACTATCCGTTCGATCTTGACGTTTATCCCGTGAATATTCACGGTCTGTCCCTCGACGATATGCACCGCGGGATTGGGATCAGGCGCTTTATCGGAAACAGGCTGCCCCTCTCCGGGATTTTCCGGGGTTTTCGGTACCGAGGCGGACTGGCATGACATAAGAAATACTCCTAAAATAAAATAGACCGGCAGAATATAACGCATAGCTTTCTCCTTACCATATTTTATTACCGTAAAATAAAAAAGACAAGAATCAAAGAAAGGAATATCATACCCATTGACTTTTTGCCGGATTATCATTATGCTATATTATAGAAAGAAAGTAAGTGAGGGTTGAATGACCTTTCCTTATCTGCTGTTCATCATCGCGTTTGTCGGGGCGCTCACCGCATTCGCGTACCTCGATACTCGCAGGGGGATACGGGGGGATTTTCCGCTGCTGCTCAGGATAGCGGTTCCTTTGCTTCTCGCGGGGATTATCGTGAAGATCACCCAGTTGATCGGAATTACCCCGAAGGGCGGCGTGGTATCGTACATTATCGGGGGCATCGGTGCGGTAATTTTTTATATCGTTCTTATCAGCGTATTTAAAAAAGCGGAGGATGAGAAATATCAGAAACTGGGAATCATCGATTATTTTCTCGGTTTCCTGGCGGGTGTGATACGCGGGTGGCTTTATTTCGGGTTCTTCGTTGTTTACCTGCATGCGATCTTCGGGCTCTCATTTGTACAGCCCGCGCTTCTCAATACGGTAATAAAACCGGTTGAATGGCTGCTGTTTTTAAATTTTTTCTAAGAATAATAAGCCTGGGGTATTCGTGTAGACCGCATATTTCGGGGTCTACAAATACTCTAACGGGATTCTTTACTTCCGGCGGAATTGCGTCTCTCTCGCGAGGGATACACGAAATCGGAACGCGGAAACCCACCTTAAAATTGGGCCCGGAGAAAATTGGTTCTTACGGTACCCCGGGTATTATTATATAGACAAAGGAGATATTATGGATCCGTCATTTCTCGCGAAAAAGTACGTCGAATCCCTGAAGAACAACAAAATTGATGCTGATTCGATTATTAAACTCCCCAAACTCGTCACCTGCGGCGACTGGAAAAAAGTGGAAATCGTTAATTCCGTCGATTATGCGCACGACGTCCCCGCCGTGCACTATAAAGGCTTGTTGGTCAAGCACCAGGGCGGTCTTTATTATATGTCCCAGAAGGTGACCGACGAACTGGGTAAAATCGACCGCCGTTTCAGTAAGTCCTATCCGGCCGTGTCCGTTATAAAAAGATAACATGGCTGCGTTTTCCCGGCTTAACGACATTTAGGGCGATTCCATAAACTATTAACATTTTTAACATTACTTATGATATATCTTTAAGATACGCCCAATGGTCACTTCCTTGTCCTCTTTTCCTTAGTACCCTAATGGTGAAAAGAGGATTACTAGAAGTGACCTTTACCGAAAAGTGACTTTTTTCTAAAATTCTGATATAATCTATAATTGAACCGGGTACTTATCTACTTTACCTTGCGGTTCGCTGGAATTTTTATCAAAGGACTCTTCCATGCCGAAACGGACCGATATCAAGAAAATTCTCATTATCGGCGCGGGCCCCATTGTAATCGGACAGGCCTGCGAGTTTGACTATTCCGGCTCTCAGGCCTGTAAAGCCCTCAAGGAAGAGGGCTACGAAATTATTCTCATCAACTCCAACCCCGCAACTATTATGACCGATCCCGATATGGCGGACAAGACCTATATCGAACCGATTACCGTGGAATATATCGAGCAGATTATCGCTAAAGAACGCCCCGATGCGCTACTGCCGACGCTCGGCGGGCAGACCGCGCTTAATATGGCGGTCGAGCTTTACGAGAAGGGTATCCTCGAGAAGTACAATGTCGAGATGATCGGCGCGAAGTACGATGCGATTATCAAGGGCGAGGATCGCGAGCTCTTCCGGCAATCGATGGACAAGATCGGGATCAAGGTTCCCGAGAACGCGATCGTCCATACGCTCGACGAAGCCCTCAAGGCGGTCGAGAATATCGGCTTCCCCGCGATCATCCGTCCGGGCTACACTCTCGGCGGAACCGGCGGCGGTATCGCGTACAATATCGAGGAGTTCGAGACGATTGTCAAACGCGGCCTCGACCTCAGCATTAAAAGCGAAGTCCAGATCGATAAATCCCTCATCGGGTGGAAAGAGTTCGAGTTGGAGGTGATGCGCGACACGAAGGACAACGTCGTCATCATCTGCTCGATCGAGAATTTCGACGCGATGGGAGTGCATACGGGCGATTCGATCACGGTCGCGCCCGCGCAGACATTGACCGATAAGGAATACCAGATATTGCGCGACTATTCGATCGCGGTCATTCGCGAAATCGGGGTCGATACCGGCGGATCGAACATCCAGTTCGCGGTCAACCCTGCGAACGGGGACGTGGTCGCTATCGAGATGAATCCCCGGGTATCCCGCAGTTCCGCGCTCGCGTCAAAGGCGACCGGATTTCCTATCGCGAAGTTCGCGGCAAAGCTCTCTGTCGGATATACTCTCGACGAGATTCCCAACGATATCACGAAAGAGACCCCTGCGTCGTTCGAACCCACGCTCGACTATGTGGTCGTAAAAATACCGCGTTTCACGTTCGAGAAGTTCAAGGAAGCCAAGCCTGTGCTCGGCACGCAGATGAAGTCGGTCGGCGAAACGATGGCGATCGGCCGGACGTTCAAGGAAGCCCTCCAGAAGGGACTCCGTTCCCTCGAACGCAGCCTCAACGGGCTCGACTCGAAGATCGACTGGGCAAATCCCCCGGAGGCCGCCGAGCTCCGCAGGATAATCACCGAAAAGCTGACGATCCCCAACGAGTACCGCGTGCTGTATGTGAAGGACGCGCTCAAGGCCGGGTTCACGGTCGACGAGATATACCGCCTCTCCTACATCGACCCGTGGTTTATCGAGCATATCAATGAAATCCTTACCGCCGAAACCGAACAGGTGGGGAAAAGCCTGCAATGGTTCGATAAGGATAAAATGAAAGAAGTCAAACAACTCGGTTTCTCCGACGCGCAGATCGCGAAATTCCTCGGCGGGCACACGTCCGAACACGACGTCCGCACGCACCGGAAATCGCTCGGCGTACTCCCGACCTATAAGCTGGTCGACACCTGCGCCGCCGAGTTCCAGGCGAAAACCCCCTACTTCTACTCGTGCTACGAGGACGAGGACGAATCGTTCCCGACGAACCGCAAGAAGGTGATGATCCTCGGGAGCGGGCCGAATCGTATCGGACAGGGTATCGAGTTCGACTACGCCTGCGTCCATTGCTCGATGGCGCTCCGCGAGATGGGCTTCGAGAGCATCATGGTGAACTCCAACCCGGAGACAGTTTCCACCGATTACGACATATCCGACAAGCTCTACTTCGAGCCGCTGACGTTCGAGGATGTGATGAATATATACGAGACCGAGAAGCCGATGGGCGTGGTGCTCCAGTTCGGCGGGCAGACCCCGCTGAGGCTCGCGCTCCTGCTGCACCGCGAGGGAGTCCCTATCCTGGGGACATCCCCCGACGCTATCGATATCGCCGAGGACCGCGACCGTTTCCATAAGCTGATCGAGCAGCTCGGCTTCCTCCAGCCCCCGTCGGCGACCGCAACCACCGTGGAAGCGTCTATCGAGACCGCACGCGCGCTCGGGTATCCGATCCTCGTCCGCCCGTCCTATGTGCTCGGCGGGCGCGCGATGATGATCGTCTATAAGGAGAGCGAACTGCTCCATTATCTCGACACCGAGCAGGAAGCGCTGATGCACGGCCCTATCCTGATCGACAAGTACCTCGAAAACGCGCAGGAGATCGACGTCGACGCATGCGGAGACGGCGAAACCGTCGTAGTCGCGGGCATCATGCAGCATATCGAAGAAGCGGGCATCCATTCCGGCGACAGCGCGATGATTCTCCCGCCGCTTTCCATCGACCGGAAGCATATCGACACCATTATCAGCCAAACCATCGCGATGGGCAAAGCCCTCAACGTGATCGGGCTGATGAATATCCAGTACGCGATCAAGGACGACCAGGTCTACTTTATCGAGGTCAACCCCCGCGCGTCGCGCACAGTCCCGTTCGTGAGCAAAGCCACCGGCGTGCCGTGGGCGAAGGTCGCCACGCAGGTCGTGATGGGGCGGAAGCTCGCCGATATGGGGCATGACAAGTATATCGAACCCAAGCATATATCGGTCAAGGAAGTCGTCCTGCCGTTCAATAAATTTCCCGAGGTGGACGCGGTACTGAACCCTGAGATGAAATCAACGGGCGAGGTCATGGGGATCGACGACGATTTCGGGCATGCGTTCCTCAAGGCGGAGATCGCGTCGGGGATGAAACTTCCCGTATCGGGGAATATCCTCGTCTCGCTTAATAATATCTCGAAGGACCCTTGCTTATCGGCTATACATAAATTATCAAATATCGGGTACAAGATACTCGCTACCGGCGGCACGGCGGATTACCTCAAGGCGCACGGGGTCGATTGCGAAATCGTGAAGAAACTCCACGAGGGGCGGCCGAATATTATCGACGAGATGAAGAACGGGAATATCCACCTGATATTCAATACCCCCGCCGGGGAGCAGGCGCATATCGACGATACCTATATCCGCAAGACGGCGACCCTCCTGCGGGTGCCGCTCGTGACTACGTCGCAGGGGATTATCGCGATGGCGGACGCGCTCGAAGCGCAGATAAAGAGGGGAGCAAGTGTAAAAGCGTTGCAGGAATATTTTATGAGTGAAAAGTAACAGCCGGGGATGGCCACAGAGACACAGAGGGCACAAAGAAACTGAATTGTTGAGAAAAACTAATTTTAAGCTTACTCCTGAATAGTTCCCCCATTTACAAGGTTGTCTAGATATTTTTTTAAATCTCTTTCAACAGCATTCTTTCCTTTAATGGAATCTTCGTAAAATATTACCCTATTTCCTTGTACATCAAATGGTAACTGATTATCTTTTTGATTATCTTTTAATGCTAAAAGTATCGTAGGAATTTTCTTAGCTTGAGCATATCCTAATTCATAGAATACATTTGGATTTGGAGGTGAAATCTCAGCAATAATAAACCGAGATTCATCAATTCGATTTGTTATTTCAGTTAGTATTACCCCATGTTCAGAGAACAATTCATCTCCTTTTACAACATTTAAATTGAAATCTTTACAAATTGGCTCAATTACATCTTTGTATAAAGAAAAATACGGTTCAACATCACCGAGTTTCATAATCACGAACACGGGGTCATCAGAGAAATATTTATAATCTGAAATTTCAATTTCAACATCTTCCCATGTAAACAATCCAATTTGATCTCCTAATAATGGTTCCTCAAGGATATAATTGAGAATTAAAATATTATCTACATACAAAGAAACTTTATTTCCTTTTATTATTACTTCGAGTAAATACTCTTTTTTTAATTCAATAATATTCTTATCACCATCCCCAGTTAAATAGACATGACCATATTTAGGAATAAACTTTTGAAATGCGAATGCGTTTTCCCAAGCGCGAATACCTATACCATAGTATTGTTTTGTAGTTGAATCATAACCAAATACGACTTTAACTTGTCCAGGTTTTCCTACGTCTTTTTCTGTCATAATTGTTACTTTACAACTAATTTTCCCGTTTTTTAATCGACCGTTACATAGACATAAACCTAGTGGACCTAGATTTTTCGTTAGTCCAGTACCTTTTAAATTAGTTTTATTGCCGCTAAACTCCCATTGGCCAACTAGGGGTATCCAGTTTTTAGGAATAATCCATTTGTCTGCCATAGAATCCTCCTTCTTTTATCGTTTATTATACTACTCTCCATCGATTTGTCAATATAATATCGAAATATTTTCCATTCTCCGAGTCCTCTGTGGCTTCGCGGCAACAGACTGCTTCACTACTTCATCGTCTTCGCCATCCATGGCTCCCGACGATGCTTCGCCCGTCCATGGGAGTCGTCGGGGTGACGGATTTTTCCCCTCCGTGTCCTTCGTGCCTCTGTGGCATCCCTCAACTATTCCAATATTCTTCCGATATTCAACAAAACGCACTGTGAGGGGAATATGCGCCGTTTTTTAATCGTGGCAACATTAGCCTTATTGTCGGGCGGTCTCTACGCCGAATCGATCAAGACCGTCCTGTCCGAGGAAATGAAATTCAAGACTATCCTGACCAACCCGAATTTCATGTTCAATTCGCCGTTCATGCTCGAGGACGGCCTAGTCTTCACATTTATCGGCGAGGCGAAAACCGTCGTGCTCGCGGGGGATTTTAACGGGTGGAAGACGTCGCTGCTGTTCGAGAAGAAGACGAACAATATCTGGATATACACGTGGGATAAACGGATGGACGGGGGCAAGCACCTCTATAAACTGATGGTCGACGGGATTTGGATGGACGACCCGCTCAATACGAACTATATCATCGACCAGAGCGGCCAGAAGGTCTCGTGCTTCACCCTCGACAAAGACTTTATCCCGTACAAGAAATTTCCGCTCCTGCTCAAGGAGAACGAGTACGTATTCCGCTATTACAGCGATTCCGCGCATTCCGTCATGCTGGTGGGCGACTTCAATCACTGGAACCCCTACTCCAGCCCGATGAAATATGCCGGCGCGGGGTGGTACGAGATACGGATGAAGATGACCCCCGGCTATCATACCTATTGCTACGTAGTCGACGGCGAATGGATACCCGATCCGGGTAACCTCGTGCAGTACGCCGACCAGACCGGGAATATCGTCAACGTCCTGAAAGTCCCCGGCGCGCTCAAACCGTACTAGCATCATATTCCTATCATCACATTAGGATTATCCACCGCTACTTAATACCGTCGCAATAATTGACGATTTTCTCACTATGTAGTATAATTAGAGCTACGTACAGATAGTGAGGTATTTTATGTTTAACCGTAAATATTTATTTACATCAGAATCGGTCAGCGAAGGGCACCCGGATAAAATCTGTGATCAGGTTTCCGACGGTATCCTCGACGCGTGTCTCGCGAATGACCCCGACTCGCGTGTCGCCTGTGAAACATTCACCACCACCGGTATGGTGCTGGTCGGCGGAGAAATCACCACAAAATCAATCTTCGATTTTCAGGATATTATCCGCTCGATTGTCAAAGAGATCGGATATACCAGGCCCGAGTACGGCCTAGACTGCGACTCGATGGCGGTACTGAACACGGTGCACAAACAGTCCCCCGATATTTCGCAGGGTGTGACCGCGACCACCAGCCTGTTCAAAGAACAGGGCGCCGGTGATCAGGGTATGATGTTCGGGTTCGCCTGTAAGGAGACCCCTGAACTGATGCCCGCACCGATTTCGCTCGCGAACAAGCTCCTTCTCCACGCGTCCAAACTCCGCAAGGAGGGCAAGGTCAAATGGCTGCGTCCCGACGCGAAGAGTCAGGTCACGATCCAGTACGAGGGATACACCCCGAAACGTATCGATACCGTGGTGGTCTCGCACCAGCATGACGATATTTTCGCGAAGCACGACGATATGAAACAGCAGATCATCGACCTGATCATCATGCCCGTGCTCGAATCGACGGGTTTATTGGATAAAGAAACGAAATATTTTGTCAATCCCACAGGGCGTTTTGTAACCGGCGGCCCTCACGGCGACTCCGGTCTGACCGGGCGCAAGATCATCGTCGATACCTACGGCGGTATGGGGCGTCACGGCGGCGGCGCGTTCAGCGGGAAAGACCCGTCGAAAGTCGACCGTTCCGCGGCGTATATGGCGCGTTATGTCGCCAAGAATGTCGTAGCGGCCGGCCTGTGCGAACGCTGCGAAGTCCAGCTCGCCTACGCGATCGGCGTACCGTTCCCGGTATCCGTTATGGTGCATACGTTCGACACTGCGACTGTGGAGGAACAGAAGATCGAGGAAGCGGTCAAGAAGGTGTTCGACCTAACCCCCGGCGGTATCGTGAAGATGCTCGACCTGAAGAAGCCGATTTACACCCGCACCGCGAGTTACGGCCATTTCGGCCGGCCCGAGTTTTCGTGGGAAAAGACCGATAAGGCCGACGCGCTGAAGAAAGAAATCAAGTAACATAGACAGCCCCGCCAAGCGGGGCTTTTTTATTGTATTGACTATTTCCGCGGGGGATAAGTATAATGCGAACCGAACGGGAAATGTTGGATATTATAACCGATACCGCCCGCGAGGACGAAAGGATACATGCCGTAATCCTTTGCGGTTCCAGGGCTGATAAAAACGCCCTGCATGACAAGTATTCCGATTTCGATATCGTGTATATCGTCCGTTATATCCAGTCTTTCACGGAATCCGACGCATGGCTTGACCGTTTCGGGGAACGCCTGATTATGCAGAAACCGGCTGATTTCTATAACCGTCCCTATGACTATAACGGCAATCAGAATTTTATCTATCTCATGCAGTTTACCGATGGAAACAGAATCGACCTGACGCTTTCGGATATATCGAACATACAGACATGGATAGAAAATAGAGAGCCGCAGACGGTATTGCTGGACAAGGATGAAATAATGGGATTGCATGATAGAGATACGGTTGACTTTTTTAACATAAGAAAGCCGCCCGCAGAGGAATTCAGGGATTGCTGTAATGAATTCTGGTGGCTCTGTCCAAGCGTTGTCAAAGGGCTATACCGGAAAGAATTGGTATACCTGAAATTTATTATGGAACGTTATCAACTGGGTATGCTATTAAAGATGCTCGAATGGAAGGCCGGGATTGATAACGATTTTTCCGTTTCCGCGGGGAAGTTCGACCGGTATCTGACAAAACTCCTGAATACCAGCGACCGCGATAGATTAACACTTGTTTTCCCTAACGGTGAATTTGACGACATCAAAGAAAAATTTATCCAACTATGTCATTTCTTTCATGACTCCGCGATAACCGTATCGGAATACTTCCATTTTGATTATAAAATAAAGGAAGCGGAAAACGTCATGGAATATATCAGGGCGTCGCTATAAAACCGGAGTAGGCGGAGTTTTTTTATAGGAGGGAAATATGAAAAGTAATTTTTCAAAGTACCTGATTTGGGGCGGCATAGTCTACACATTTATTCTCATCATGTGGCCGGTATTTATGTTTATGGGTACGGGCGGCGCTATCGAACAGCAGCTCGCGTTCATTTCATTACACCCGTCAATACATATGCTCGGCTTTTTCTTCGCGTTCCTGATCGCTCCCGCGTTCGGTTTTATCATGATTATAACGCTCGAAAGTATAGCGGATAAAAACCGCGCCCTCTATAACTTCTCGCTGATATTTTTCGCGATCTATGCAACGATGGTGACAGTATCCTACACCGCGCAGTTTGCACTCGTACCGGGTCTCTTGAAAACCGGCAATACCCAGCTCGCCGCACAGTGGTATTTTAACACACCCGGATCGATTGCGGGATTTTTTAACCAGATGGGATATACAATTCTGATTATTCCGATGATGATATGGTCTATCGAATTATTGAAACAGAAGGGTGTTCTGAAAGTTTCCGCAATCCTGTTAATCCTTTCGTCGACACTCCAGCTGGGTGCGTTCGCCGGACTGATAACAGATAATTCCACTCTGAGTTTCCTGACCCTTCCGAGCGGTATCATGGTGCTTCCCTTGGGAGTGCTATCTACGCTTTACGGGATAAAATTGAATCGGATAGCGATGGCTGTTTCGTTACAACGGGATAAGCTTAACAGGACTTTATCCCATTAAAAACTGAAATAGATCACCTTCATCTCGCTGCCGGACTTCTCGATCCCCCACGGCTGTAAGCCTTCCGCCGACGCCTGTTCGATCCCCTTCTGTACCGAATCGTCGTCCCCGGGATACGCGCGGATAATATAGCTGAACGATGTCTCGAACGGCGACAGGATTTTCAGTATCACGGGATTGCCGCCCTGAAGGAACAACCCGCTCGGGGTATACATCGATTTCTTATATTCCCCCGACACGGCGGTGATCGGCATCATATCCACCGTCACAGTCACATTGTCCCACACGCGGATAACTTCCTTCGGTTTCAGGTAGAGCGATACGGCTTTCGCCGATGCGATCGTGATATCCACCGGCATCCACCCGGCTTTAATTTCCGATAACGTGTCCTGCTTGATCGTATTCGCGGCTCCGTCGGCGGAAAAACGGATCAGCCAGTCCTTGTACATCTCGGTACCGTTCTTGATAAACAGGACCGATATCTTATCCATCCCGTCGGCAGTCAGCCCGCGGGGATACCATCCGTCCTTCCACATCTTGCTGATTTCCACCTTGAGGGACTTCTCCTCGGCGGGATAACTCTTTATCGTAAACTGATCCTTTTTCACCGCCTGGGAGTAAAGACTCCCGGCGATAAACAGGCCTGCCAGAATCATCATAATTATTTTCATTACTACCTCTCGTTTCAAAGATAACACGTTTTTCCCGATTTATCAAATTAGGGCGGTTCCCCCCTGACGGGGACTGACGCAAAAACTGTTTACATTTATCACAATAGTATTCATTAGTCTTTAATTACGCCCAATGGTCACTTCCTTGCCTGTCTTCAACCGTCGGTAGAAGGTTGACAGGCCACCTTGAAAAGGTGGTTATTAGAAGTGACCATCCACTAGTTATACCCGGATATCGCTTTTGATGCCGATAAAATCTTTCTCCCGCGCGAGTAACGGGTCGATGGTTTCGCTCAGGAATTCGCGCACCTGTCCGGGGGCGCGCCCGATATACGCGGACAGGTCGCCGATCTTCGCCCATTCGCCGTCCGGAATCGGGAATTTCCCGCTCGAACGCATCTCGCCGAGCATATCGAAATCCTTCCCCGCGCGTACCGCGTCGACCTTCCGCATCGCGAACTCGCGGATGACCTCGTGGAGTTCCTGCCTGTCGCCGCCGTGCTTGACCGCCTCCATCAGGATATTCTCGGTCGCGTAGAACGGCAGGTTGTCGACCATCTCGGTACGGATGACCTCGGGATAAACCTTCATCCCTTCGACCGTCTTAGTATAGACTATCAGGATAGAGTCCGCGAGAAGGAAGGCCTCAGGGATCAGCATCCTGCGGTTCGCTGAATCGTCCAGCGTCCGTTCGAGGAACTGGAACGCGAACGTGTATGCGGAGTTGTCCAGCAGGCTGATAAGGTATCTCGCGAGCGACGACATCCGTTCCGCGAGAATCGGGTTGCGCTTATAGGGCATCGCCGACGAGCCCACCTGCTTCTCGGAGAACGGTTCCTCGACCTGCCAGCTATGCTGGAGGATACGGATATCGTTCGCGGCGCGGTGCGCCGATTGTCCTATCGACGAAAGCACCGACAGTATCTGGAAATCGACCTTACGGGTGAGGGTCTGCCCGCTGACCGGCACGCTTTCCCGAAAGCCAAGCTTCCGCGCGATAGTCCGGTCGAGATCCCGCACCTTCGCTTCGTCTCCCTCGAACAGTTTCATAAAGCTCGCCTGCGTCCCGGTCGTCCCCTTCGCGCCCCGCGTAATCAGGCCGTCCAGACGGTATTCCAAATCCTTATAATCGAGATAGAGGTCGTAAAGCCAGAGACTGATCCGTTTTCCGAGCGACGTGGGCTGCGCGGGCTGGAGGTGGGTGTACCCGAGTACCGGCAAATCCTTGTATTGATCGGCTTTATCCCGCAGGACTGCCATGAGCGAAAGGAGCCGCCGCTTGATCAGCAGCAACGCCTCGCGGGTCATCATCATCTCCGCGTTATCGGTGACAAACGCCGAGGTCGCGCCGAGATGGATAATCCCCGCCGCCCCGGGAGCAGCCTCGCCGTACGCGCGGATATGACTCATCACGTCATGGTGAATCTCCCGTTCTATCTCCGACGCGCGCTCGAGGTTGAGCTCGCCCCGCTTCGCCTTCAGCTCCGCGACCTGGTCCGCGGTCACCGGAAGCCCCATCTCATATTCGGTCTCCGCAAGCGCGATCCATACGTCCCGCCATGTCTGATAACGGTGTTCCTCGGAGAAAATGTCGAGCATTTCCTTCGACGCGTACCGGGTCTCGAGCGGATTTTTATAGACACTCATTCCTTGGTCTCCTTAGTTTCATAAGTATTGATAAAGAAGCGCCGCAGCGCTTTTTTCAGCTCCGCGTCCTGAATGATACTCAGGTTATCGTCGATCTCCCGGATCACTTCCGGCGGCGGCGCGGGTATCGCTTTACGCGGTTTCACCTTGGGCTTCTCGGGCAGTATCACCTTGCCGTTACGGAAACGGATTTTATCGGCGTACATCCTGAGGCTTGGGATACTTTTTTTCAGTCCCGCGAATATCTCGTCCTTGAGGAGCGTCAACTCGTTGATCCATATCGGGTCGTCCACATTGATCAGCAGCGTCTTGAAGTCGATATCGTCGGGATACGCGTGCGCAGCGATCTGATCCCCGGCGACATTCCCCCAGCACTCGCGGATACGCCCGAGGATTTTCTGCTTCTCGGGAACGAAGTCCTTCAGGAACTCGCCGATATGACGGGATATCGGTAACGGGCTTGCGTACCGCTTCCGGTATATTTGATCTCTATCCTTCATTTTCGTCTCCGTAAAATTATAAGGGAAAAATACATTCATCGCAAGTGCTGCGTATGCTGCGCACGCTATTCCCATTACATAAAGGGTCGATTTGCTTATAATCCAGCCTGCGACCCGAATATTAACGCATATAAAGAATAATAAAATAGATTGCTTCGGCTATGGTTCGGCAAGCTCACCATGACGCCTCGGCTGTCTACCTTCGTAGAAGGCAGGCAAGGACAAAAAATACCTCGTCATCAAGTACCCTGCGCACGCTATTCCCATTACATAAAGGATCGATTTGCTTATAATCCAGCCTGCGACCGGAATACTACCGCATATAAAAGAATCCGCGTGTTGACAAACCTTTTTTGTCATTGCGAGGCCTGAGCCGAAGCAATCTATTTTAATACCATATAAGGAATAAAATCGAGTGCTTCACCCCGCGCATCAGAAAATATTGCAGCGCAGGGTATGCAGTGACAAGAAAATAGTTATTTTACATGTTCGTCAACAAATCCCCTGCGCACGCTATTCCCATTACATAAAGGGTCGATTTGCTTATAATCCAGCCTGCGACCCGAATATTAACGCATATAACAGAATACACGCATCCTGCACTTGTATTTGTATAAAAAAAGGCTTAACCGGATAGAAAGAGTTCCGATATATATATCAGGGCAGAATCCCAATTCAGGAGGAAGTAATACCATGATGCGAGCACTTTGGACGGCGGCTTCGGGAATGATGGGCGAGCAGTTTCATATCGATACTATCGCGAACAACCTTGCTAACATAAACACCACGGGCTTCAAAAAAGCGCGCGCGGAGTTCGAGGACCTCCTCTATCAGACACAGCGTCTGGCGGGGACTCCCTCATCCGAACTCACCCAGTATCCGGTGGGAATCCAGACCGGTCTCGGCGTACGTCCGGCGGCGACCCAGAAATTCTACACACAGGGGCAATTACAGCAGACCGGGAATAACAAAGACCTCGCTATCGAGAACGAGGGTTTCTTCGGCATCACTTTACCCGACGGGAGTACCGCTTATTCGCGCGACGGATCGTTCAAGATCGACTCCAACAAGGAACTGGTGACTTCTCAGGGATACCGTCTGGTTCCCCCGATTGTTCTGCCGGACGACTTTCTCGATAATTCGCTGACCATTTCCCCTGACGGACTGATTACGGTTAAGATACCGTCACAGGACGATCCGGTCGAAGTGGGACAAATCTATCTCTACCGCTTTATCAACCCCGCGGGTCTCACCAATATCGGGGAGAACTTCGTGAAGGAAAGCCCCGCGTCCGGCCCCGCCTATCAGGGAGTCCCGGATACTCAGGGTTACGGGAGAGTCCTGCAGGGATTCCTCGAAATGTCGAACGTGAACGCAGTACAAGAAATGGTCGATATGATTGTCGCCCAGCGCGCGTACGAATTCAACTCGAAGTCCATCCAGACCGCGGACTCCATGCTCGCGACCGCCAACGGCTTGAAACGTTAAACATAAATACCTATTCCACCGGGGAACACGTTGAGTGTTCCCCCTTTTTTATGTTTGACATGTCATAGCGCTGCCGCGCCACAAAACTTATTGAAGCGCGGTAGAAGCAATCGATATTGTGCCCTGCTGAAAAATACCGGGTCTGTATACGGAAACCTAATTCCTTGATATGCATATCGTTGAGAGTTTTCTTATCCGCCATTATAATAATGTATCCTGAATGGGAGCGGTCTATGAAATCCGGCGTATTTCGCGCGCTTTTTCTTCTATTACTTTCCACATTCGCGCTTGCGTATGCTATCGACGATTCATCCTTCCAGGAATTAATCGGGCGGATAAAGCTGGTCGAGTTCGCCTCCGATAAGACCGAGATTCTCCGCGAGTACGCCGCCGCAGAGCGTTTCACCGCGGCGCAGGTAGTCGCCGTCCTCGCGCAGTTCAAGTTCTCCACCGATAAGCTGAAAGTTCTCGCGATGTTTTCCAATAAAGTCACCGACCTGAGCAATATCTCCAAGATCGCGGATTCATTCGCGTTCGCGGCGGACAAGTCCGAGGCGGCGCAGATGATGGCGGGGTGGACATTCCCCTCGGTCAACGCGTCCATGACCCATTCCGCTGGCGCGTCGCAGACCATCAAGGCGCTCGCGAAACAGCTCGCCGCGCCCAAGTTCTCCAAGGATAAACTGAAGCTATTCCGCAATACCCTCGCCGCACTGGGCGAGATGCTGAACGGGGACGACATCCTTCTGATTATGGGGGCGTTCGATTTCAGCGCGGACAAAGTCGAGGCGCTCAGGTTCCTCGGCGATTATACGTCGGGCATCACCTGCGCGGAGGCCGCGCTCATCCTGCGCAAGATACCGTTCTCGAAAGACCGCCTCGCGCTCCTTCGCGTCATCAAAGACTGGATAACCGATACCGGGGAGGTTCATTCGCTGACCGCCGCGTTCGAGTTCGAGGCCGACAAGGTCGAGGCGTGGAAGATACTCAAGTCGGTGAAACCTGTCAGCCTGATGTTCGGTATCGTGAAAAAATCGCCCGCCGTGTTCGTGATCGATTACTCCGGCAGTATGACCGTGAAGTTCAAAGCCGGCGGAGTCCAGATGACCCGTCTCGACTACGTGCTGAACGAGCTCGAGACCGCGTTGACGAACCTCCCGCCGGGGATGACATTCAACGTCGTCGCGTTCCATACGGAGGTCGTCCCGTGGGCGGCCGCGCCTCTCCCGGCGAGTAAAAATAACCTCCAATCGGCGGTGACGTTTATGCGGAAGGTCTCGCCCGAGGGGGGAACCGCGATCTACGACGCGCTCGAGTACGCGTATTCGCAGAACCCGCAGGCGATCTATTTCCTGACCGACGGCATTCCCACCCACGGCGCAAAGACCGCCGTCGCGGATATCCTCGCCGATGTGAAAAAATGGCACGCCGCGAACCCCTGCCCTATCTACGCGATAGCATTCCTGATGGGAGAGTTCGGCGGCGACAATAAGACTTCGTCCAAATCGTTCCTGAAACAACTATCGGAAATCACGGGCGGCGTGTTCCGGGTAATGGAGTAAAAATGAGCAAAGCTTATTCTTTTTCCGTAGATGAAAAATTCGCCGGTTCCCGTCTCGATACGACGGTAATCACCCTTCACCCTAAATATACCCGCAGTTATTTAAAAGCGGCTAAGATAACCGCGACGGTGAACGGGAAGCCGTCAAAATGGGGATATAAGCTCCATCTCGGCGATTTTGTAGAATTCATTGTTCCCGACCTGAAGCCGCTCGACGTACTCCCGCAGGATATCCCGTTCGACGTGCTCTACTCCGATAACGATATCGCGGTCGTCAATAAGCCCTACGGCGTCCCGGTGCACCCGTCGCACGGGCATCCCGATGGCACCCTCGTTAACGGCTTGTTATTCCATTTTGGCGATAAGCTCTCCGGCATCGGGGGAGTGGAACGCCCGGGAATCGTGCACCGCCTCGATAAGGATACCGCCGGGCTGATGGTAATCGCGCTGAACGACGTCGCGCATCATCATCTATCCCGACAATTCATGGATAGAGAGGTACGGAAAATCTACCACGCCATCGTCAAGGGAAACCCGCCCGCGCAGGGACGGCTGGAACACCCGCTCGGCAGGGCTCCGGGCAATCCGTTGAAACGCGCGGTCGTCCCGCTGGATAAGGGCGGTAAGGCCGCTATCACCGATTTCCGTGTCATCGAATACCTTACCGAGCATGCCTATGTCGCGATCAATCTCCTGACCGGGCGTACCCACCAGATACGCATCCATTTCGCGTATGAGGGATTCCCGATCGCGGGAGACCCGCTCTATTCGCGGCATCACGGCGCGTACAGCATGAACGGTATCGCCCTGTGCGCGAAGGAGCTCCGTTTCAGGCATCCCGTGACCGGCGATGAATTGTCGTTTACTATCGAACTCCCCGCCGAGTTCACCGCTCTCCTTGATAAATTGAGAAAACGATAATCCGCTTGCAAAAACGCCCACGCGGCTTATAATTCTATCATCATCATTTCAGGAGAAACCTATGATCGATAGGAACAAACCCGCGGATACCCCGATAAACGAAAAACCCAAACAACCCGCGCCCGATAAACCCGCTAAGAAAGAAGAGTTTATGGAGACGATCAAGGATGAGATGAAAAAAGAAAAGAAGAAGGGGTTTTTCATCTTTCTCGGTATGCAGATGAACCATGGCGAATTCGCCCCCCTCCGCGACGGGCTCGGCGGGATAGTCGACCAGTACCGGAGCTTCAAGGAGATCAAGGAAGAAACCCGTCAGAAATACGACACCTATGAGACGGTGGTACAGGGCGCGCACGACAGTATCGAATTTTTTATACTGCTGATACTCTCCTGCCTGATCGCTACGATGGGATTATTCGCGAATTCCACCGCGGTTATTATCGGCGCGATGCTCGTTGCTCCGCTCATGGGGCCGGTGCTCGGATTCTCGGCGGGACTCCTGTGGGGCAGCCGGAAGGTCATCCTGAAATCTACGTTCACCCTATTTAAGGGCATCGTCATCGTACTGGCAATTACAGCGGCTCTCGCCTACTTCATCCCCGGCATCTCGGTAACCCCTGAAATGCAGTCCCGGTCGCTCCCGTCGATCTTCGATATTATTATCGCGCTGGCGAGCGGCGCTGTGGGCGCGTATGCCTACGCGAATAAAAAAATCACGAACGCTATATCCGGTGTGGCGATATCGGTCGCGTTGATGCCCCCGTTATGCACGATCGGGATAGGTATCGGCTTCGGGAACTGGGCGTTGTCATGGGGCGCGTTCATCCTCTTCGCGGTAAACATTGTCGGGATATCCCTCGCCGCACTCATCGTGTTCCAGTTGATCCGACTGCATCCCCACGCTGAGGATGAGGAGGAGTTCCAGAAGGCGAGGAAACGCGCGGCCGGTCAGATTATCATCTCCACCCTTTTACTGATCGTGCTAAGCGTGCCGCTGGTTTACTTTATGAGCCTTTCGTTCCAGCGCGAGGGTGAAAAATCGAAGACCGAGGCGACCATCGATCAGTTTATGACCTCCGGGCGAATCTACGACCTCAAGCTGAAATTCTCCAAATTGACGAATACTATCGACCTCGTGGTTCTGCTGAAGAAAGACGATAAGCTGTTCAACCCCACGAATATGACCGACGAACTGGAAAAGCAGCTGAATAAAAAAGTGATCCTCTTGCTCTATACGATCCATCTGACCGAGGAAACAATCACGAATTGACGGATAAATCATCTAAAAATTCCCGCTAAAACTTCATAAATCCCGCCAGATTACGGTATTATATATAGTTGGTTCTTTCTAAAAACGAGTGGGTAAAGATGAGAAATATGAATGGATAAAATATAATAATCCATGCAAAATAAACTATTCGAGATGGCTCTGGGGATAACCGAGCCGTACTTTGTGAAGGATATCGA